>CAZPCW010000005.1:12506-13300 GCA_964585175.1 uncultured Thermoplasmata archaeon | reverse complement strand
AAATGTAGGGGAAGTGAACAATTCCTATGCACATGGCAATGTAAGTGGAAGCTCTGATAATGTTGGAGGTCTAGTAGGGCAAAATGTAGGGGAAGTGAACAATTCCTATGCACATGGCAATGTAAGTGGAAGCTCTAAGGTTGGTGGATTAGTTGGATATAATCTTGATAGCATCAAATACACATATGCGATAGGAAATGTAAGCAGAAATTCTGATACGGGCAAGATAGGTGAACTTGTGGGAAATGACTTAGGAACTGTAGAATATTCTTACTACATAGGGGATGAATCTGACTCTGATGGTGGTACAGGTTTACAAGAAGAAAATAACATGACAGGAGCGAGCGCAATAGACAACATGACAGACTTCGATTTTGACGATACGTGGAATACCGTTGAAAGTCAAGACGACGACGCCACCCAAGATGGCTATCCGATATTGCGATCGTTGGACAGAAAAACACAATTGGAAGCGCAGGGTATACTTCAATACCACGAATTGTCGATAGACATCGAAGGCGAAGGTACAGTAAAAGTCAACAGCCAACAAATTGACCCCAGCTGGAATAAGAATTATTCGTATGGAAGCGAAGTGGATCTTGAAGCGATTGCCGGTTCAGATTTCTATTTCGTTAAATGGGCAGGTGACAATGGATCTATAGATTCAACGAATAATCAACTTACGATCACGATGGATGAGGACAAGACGATAAAAGCAGTTTTTGAAGAAATAGTAGTAGAAGAGATAGAGGTGACTGAAGACCCCACTCTCACTTACGACTCAGGAGAAACTT
>CAZPCW010000005.1:0-12406 GCA_964585175.1 uncultured Thermoplasmata archaeon | reverse complement strand
GAACGGAGCTGTATTGAATGAGAGCAACGACGGACAAACAGTTGAGATAACTCACGATGCTACGGGAATCACAAACGAAACCAGTTCTTTTACGATAAACACGGTCCTTGAAGAGATAGAGGTGACTGAAGACCCCACTCTCACTTACGACTCAGGAGAAACTTTGGATTTGAGCGGTATGGAAGTAGCAGAACATTATACTGATGGAAGTGTGGAGACAGAAACATTCACGGACGGGACTCATTCAAACTACACAACAGACCCGCCGAACGGAGCTGTATTGAATGAGAGCAACGACGGACAAACAGTTGAGATAACTCACAAAGCGAGCGGAATCACAAATGGGACCGATTCATTGACGATAAATCCGATACTTGAGTCTATAGGGATAAAGACTCAACCGACTCTTGAATACTTATCTGGAGAGGAACTTGATTTGAGAGATATGGAGATCAAGGAGTATTATTCGGATGGAACTGAGAAAATTGTAGAATTCACGGGTGGTACTCATGAAAATTACACGGTAGATCCATCTAATGAAACTGTTATTAAAGCAGATCATCATGGAGATACGATCAATGTAACCCATGAAACCGCAGACATGAGTATAGAAACAGATGAATTGACCGTGATACATGAATTGAGCTTAGATGTACAGGGAAATGGCACTGTCAGCGCTGCCCCTTCGGAGGGAACTTACGAGCATGGAACGGAAGTGACTGTGGAAGCTACAGCGGATGAAGGTTGGAGCTTTGACAGTTGGACAGGTGATGTACCAGGAGATGAGGAGGGAACAGAAATTACCATAACGATGGACGCCGACAAGGACATAACGGCGGTATTCGAACAGGTAGAAAAGGTCGAATACGAGCTAACGATAGATATCATGGGAGAAGGCACAACGGATCCATCAGAAGGTACTCACAGCTATGAAGAAGGTACTACGTTGACTATCGAAGCCGAGTCAGATGAAGGATATGAGTTCATCAATTGGACGGGCGATTATTCAAGCGAGAAAAAAAGCATCGATATTGCGATGGAAGAAAATATGTCCGTGACCGCAAACTTCCTACAGAAACCTCGGTTTGAAGTGATGATCACGGATTACGATGAAGATATTACCGAGGACGATGAAGTTGTTGTCAACTATACAGTGACGAATGAAGGAGAGCTCGAGGATACGGAGACCGTCAAGTTCAAAGTTAATAGTACCGTAGTGGATGAAATCGAACTTACATTGAGCGATGGTGAAGGATATGAAGGTGGCTTTAACTGGACGGCTGAAGATCCGGCAGAGAACATCACGCTTTCAATCCAAAGTGAAGATGATTCCGTGGAGGAAACGGTTGGGATCGAACCTTTACTGGCCGAATTTGAGCTTTCCAACTTGAGAGTTAATCCTGAAGGACCGGAGGCCGGAGAAGAGATAGAGCTGAAGACTGACGTGAGCAACGTAGGAGATGCGGCGGCGAATTACACGGTAGAGTTCTTCTTAGACGATACGAAGATAGGTAGCGATACTGTAGAAGTCAACGGCGGAGAAACGGAAACAGCATCGATAACTTATACTGTGGATGAAGCGGTCGAACACGAACTTGAGGCCGGTGACAAGACGACTTCATTTAGCGTAAAGGAGTCGGGAAGCAGTAACAATAATAACGATGATAGCAGCGATTCTTTGATTTCGATGAACTATCTGTATCTCGGCGGTGGAGGCTTGTTCTTAATAATACTCCTCATCCTGCTAGCAAAAAGAGGCGGTAGTTCGACCGACGAGATCGAAGACAGTGATCTAGAGGAAGATAAAACAGCAGATAAAGATAAAAACTCGGAGAACTATGATCTCTCTGAGGAGGACGAGGATGACATAGATCTATACGGAACGTGAAGAATTAAAGTGCTTCAGATCATTCAAAAAACTTTCTTCTTATTATCTCTGTTCTTTCAATATCTTTATCCCTTTAGAGTACTCGCCTCTTTCGGCCGCCTCTAAAGCTCTTCTCTCTTTTTCCATTTCTATACGCTGTTCACTATCCCTCTCTAAATCCTCTAGCATCTTAGCGAAGGTAAATGCTTTTCTACCTATCTTTAGTGCTCTAGTTATCTCCTTTAACGCTTTGGAATGATCTCCGTTTTCAGCCGAAGCCGTGGCAAAATCTCTGTTCCTCTTGATAGGACCGGAAGATACGCCTCTTTTCTGGACAGCCTCGATATAGTACTGTACCTGGTTCGAACGCTTTTCGAACTTCGTCTTTACTGGAGATTCGATCTCCTTTGTCTCGAAAGAAGGAGACATGTGAACGTTAACTGGCAAGATTTCGATCAAGTTCTTTCCCAGCATATTCTGTATCATCGCGGGCTGCAGTTCCTCTGCAAGATCTGTACAGAAAAAAGTCTCCATCAGATCGACTATGTTGTCCCGCGGCAAAAAGGGATGATCGGTGCCTAGCATGAGTTTATTCGACCAGTTGGTAGAGACGTGAAATATGTCCCAGAAATGATCTCTCAATTTCTCCTGCACACTGTCCTTGAACTCGTTTACGGTCACGTTGGTGAACTTGGAAAGACTCACCTCATCCCGCGCACTCCTGATGAAATCCTCTGTTGATTTCAAAGTTGACATCTCCCCGTAAATACAAGGATGACTCAGATATCGGAACGCTTCCTCGTCATCGTAGCTGAAATGCCCTATTATCACGTTCAACTGAGAGACCAGGCTCTCCATCTTGTTCTCTACTAGAAGAGATATCGTTTTATTGACTCCCTCGTGTATCTTTTTCACGTCGTGAGTGTAGCCCGTGTGGAATATTATCGGAAGGTTCATCCTGGCGCAGTCTATATACATCTGTATAACCTGGTTGGAATCGAGCTGGAATCTCTCCGAATCGGGATGTATCTTCAAGCCTACTAAACCGTACTTCGACGTGAATTTTTTGATCTCCTCACGGGCATCTTCGATCATGCTCGGATCCACTCTACCGAACCCGAGAAGTCTGTGACTGTGGTCTTCAGAATTCACCCACTGGCTGATATTCTCGTTAGACCGTGAATAGCGCAGTTCCCCGTCATCTCGAAAAACGTCCTTCATAGGGAATACGACGAACTGATCTATCAGACCGTATTCATTATGAGTGTCTTCCTCAATTTCCAAGTGCTCAGGAGATTTCACCAACTTTTCATCCTTCAATCGGTATCGAGAGTCGGAATCCATCAAAAGTTCTTTAACCTCCTTCCCCAACTGCTTCGAAAATTCATAACTACCGTTTTTCCCGACGGGAACGTTTTCGTTGCCATCTACATCCTCTCCGATATGGTGGTGAGCGTCGTTCACGAAGAAAGTGCGAACTGATCCTGTTTTTCTATCCATCAAACGAAGCATAGTTCTACCTCTATGATTTCCATTTTATGAAGATAATGCGACATAATCATCTATACCATCCTCGGACAAAGTCAGTTTGTATCTCGATCCTTCAGACCGAAAGATCATGATCCTGTCATCTTCGGCGACTCTTTCGTATTTTTCGAGTTCGATCCGCCCCAATCCTATATTTTGCTCCAACCATCTTTCGGCCTTGGCTACACTCTCGTAATCGGCTAGAAGGCTTTCTTTTAATTTAGACCCATATGAAGCTTCGGATTTGAGAACCAATATATCGTTCTCTTCTATACCGTAAAATTTAGGCGGCTGTTTTTCGGAGAGACGGACGCCTTCGTGATAAAGAAAAAAGTCTCCAGCACTTTTTCCTACTAAACGCTGGGAAATTTTTTTCTTCAACTCTTCGATCTTTTCATCTATCTCGACCGTTATCTCATATACCTCTTCTGTTACAGTATCTCTTACTAAGACCTTTATCTCGACCAATTCAATCCTCCCCTAACTCAATATCTTCCATTATCGCCGGTATATAATTAGTCACGTGTCCGCCTTCGATCCCGACGGTGTAATGTTCATCCAAGCTAGAGTTTTTAAACACCAGTCTAAAACCATCCTCCTCTTTGGAATATCCTATCAGGTCTAGGTTATCATATTCTATTCCTATGTTTGTATGGAGCCATCTCTCGGCTAGATCGATCGCATCTTTTTCTTTCACATCGCCTTCAACGTTCGTTTTTTCTAACTCCTTGTCAGATATCTTTTTACTGAGTCTTAGTACATCCCCTTCCTGAATATTCGAGGAGATAACCGTCTTCTCAGACACTATTTCAGTATTGCTTTTACACAGGGCATATCTATCGCTTTCATCTTCGATTTGCCAGTATCCAAGACATCTATCTATGATATTTTCGACTTTTTCTTCAGGGTCTATGTACATCTGAATGCTTTCTTCTGTTTCGGACCGGAGTATAGTGATTATCGCCGACATCTTTATCTAATGCTGAGCCCTTATCTGATTAAAGATAAAATATTTTATGGAGAACCATTTTATTTCACCCTATCTCAGCATAAAAGGAGAGCTGTAATGTAGCAGAAAAACTTTAGAGATATAGAAAAAAAAATGATAACTTGGCGTTATACATGAACATGATCGAACAGGTGCCAGCGACCTTCGGTTTACACCCCTACATCGTATTGGCCTTCGCGGCAGTTTTAATTTTAACTTTAACGATTTTGCTTTTCATCAAAAGAGGTAACGATAAAGAAAAGAGAGACGTTCGTGATGAAAATCCCGTTCGCCCGCTTTCGGAAAATCAATCACTACCGGAGGAGCAAAAATCAGAAAAGACTACGTCAGTAAAGAATTATGAAACTGGAGGAAAATCTCTTACCGCTATCATAGACGACCTTTACAGAGAATTTTCGGATGCTGAGAAAGTAATTTTGAAGAAAGTCACGTACGAAGAGAAAAGATTGATAGGCGTTTTTCTTATTCAAAGATCGGATAGACTGCTGGAGCACAGGGAGATAAATCACAGCATTCTCACGAGGAACGAGATAGAAAGTGAGGGCGAGATAGGAGAAATAGAGAGTATATCCGATATCGAAAGGGATCGACTTTACCACGGCACTATAGAATTCCTCGTAGACGAGTACAAGAACGTTTATGTGAAAAGCGGCGATACCATTAAAAACGTTTCGTCGGAAAAAGTGAGAAGGCAGAACATCATATCCCAGGGAAGGGAATGGGTAGGTTTTACTCAGAATATACCCCTCAACCGTTTGAGGATAAAGAACATCTCTTCAGAAGAAAACAAATTGATTTTACTCCTCGGCGAGGAGAACAGCATCGAAGATCACCGCCTAGTGATAAAAGAAGGAAAAGGTGTGATAGAATATAACAAAACCGACTCGCAGATGTTCTCCCACGAGAAGGAGGGGCCAGAATTCAGAGAACTAGAATTCACCCACGGGATCGAAGTCGAGCTTCAGGTGATAAAGAAGGATTGGAGTTGGGTCGACGGAAACCAGATGACGATAGTTTTCGAAGAGATATTGAACGGTGCTCTAGAGAAGTTGAGGATGTCGAGAGAAGAGGCTCCTCCTCTAGTAAGAAGAAAATGGACCGGGAAGATAGAGACGGGAGAGGATGATAAAGGCTATGAAGCCATACATATCCAGTATTCATGCGATAATAAGGAAGAACAGTATTCTATATTCGGTAAAGATTCTCATGTGGCTCTAAAAACGAACATACTAGAGATCAAGACTCCGCCATGCGAATATCTAGAAGAGATTGAATGGTGGATACATAACCTCTACAAGATAGCCCAAGAGGTCGTAGAGGAGTTAGATATCGGAGCGACCGTACTATCGATAGGTACCAATCCTGTCGAAGAGTACTCAGAAGGAGTATCCTTTGGAGAACACCATCATCTCGGTTTTGAAGATGATAAGCTGAGAAAAAAGGCGTATAACCTTTTCAGGTACTTCATACCCCATTTGATCGGGATATCGACCGACTCTCCTTTTCACGCCGGTGCGTTTCCGAACTATACTTACAATGATTTCAACAACCTTGTCATAACGGAAAGCTCTTATTCGATGAGATTGAAGAAGAACAACGAGCAGTTCAAAGTACCTCCTCATCTTCCCATTAACGAAGACAAAAAGTATTTCGAGGAGACTCTAGGGAGAGTCGATGAGCCTCTGAGGATGATAGATATATTCCCATTTACCAGATTTGATACGATTGAGGTCCGAATTTTCGACACTCAACTTACTACACTTGATAGGATGACCCTTGCCATCGTTCTTCAGGCACTAACGATGTACGCGAGAGATCATATGGATGAAAAGAAAAAGAATGCTTTGATATCCGATGGAACCCTCAAGAAAAACAGAAAAGAGGCTGTAGAGAACGGTCTTCTAGGGAGATTCTACGTAGAAGAAACGATAGAAGACCGATATCCTATAATCGAAAAAAGTCAAAAGAAGTACCTCTACGAGAGCTGGAGGAAAATTTTAGGCGAGCTTTGGCCTTATTTTGATAAGATGGGTGTCACAGACACACTTTATCTCAAAAACCTTATACTCAGATTGTACAGCTGTGAGAAAATCTCGTTAGAACCTCCTGTATCACCGGCACAGCTTATACTGTATCATCAAGGTGAGGGGGAAAAAGAGCTTCAAGATATACTCAAAAATATAAGATCGATGGGCGTTAGAGCCGCAGGTGACCCGGAATATCACCTATGGCCGAACGATCTTGCCCTCGAAAAGATCTCGATTTCGGGCGATGAAGATATCGATGTTTCAGTCGATGAATGAAGTGCCCTTTATCGAGATAGAAGTGGCGTAACGAGAATAGGCTTCGGTCAAGCCCTGCAGACTGTTAACGTAGCTGTATTCTCCTCCGGTTTTTTTGGCGATCTCATCGAGCAGATGGTGGTCAACCTCTTCGCCTAGACCTATCGTGTTGATTATCACATCTCTCCTGGGCGCAAGTCGGTTTTCGACTATGTTTAATACTTTTCCAGAATCATCTAGTGAAGGAGGGTGAGGTTTACCGTCAGTCAGGAGAACGATCATCTTCATCTTCTCTCTTTCGAACTCCTTTATCGTTTCGATGCTTTCCATCAGGCCGCTGGAGATGTTGGTCTGGCCCTTAGGAGAGTACCTTATATCGTCTATAATTTTTTCAGAGGCATTTTCCGTATCGCCGAACTGCGATGAGAAGTACCTATTTCCTTCGAATTCTACTACTGATGCGTTATTACTGAACGGTATAACCGATATCTTTTCTCCCACGCCCCTCCCGATCTTCTGCACGAAATATATGAGAGCGCAGAGGATAGCTCCCTGAGATCTCTTTATCTTGTCCTTATTTTTTATCTTTTCTAAAAACTCCGTGGTCAAACTACCGCCAACACTTTTGTTTATCCTCTCGATCACCCAATCTATCTCTTCCATCTTGAGATCCTCGTTTTCCATGCTGCCGGATATATCTATCAGCAGAACCCCGTCGAACGACTTGAGATCTGAACCTCCCCAGCTGTAACTGAATTCTTCCATCGAGCTGAAATCGGCGACATCTTCACCATTAAGTTCAGGGAAAGTCTCTTTGATAGAGATGGATAATTCCTTTTCTTCCCAAAGGAACTCCGTATGCTTTGTAAATATCTTGTCTTCGATGAAATCTAGGAAGTCACTCTCGTTCTTTTTGATGACCGACAGAGGGTCCTCCTCTGACTGAGAAACTTTCTCCACGCCGAACTCGACTTCTGTGATCTCTACTGGTTCACTTCCATAACGTTCCACGTTCAATTCAAAACCCGCGTCCAGACCGATGGCTTCAAACTTAGGTCTAGCGATCTTTATCTCACCTTCGCCAACATCTTCGTCGATATCTGCTATTCCTGCGATCACTTTCTGATTGATCGGATTTTTAGCTTTCAAGATGCTGCCTTCGGCGGCGTTTAACTTATCCGCGGTATCTTGATTGATCCCGAATCGATCTGTCTTGCCTTCATCGACCTTTAGTTCGATCATCCTGTATCAAATTCCTAAATAAAAATAGTTTTTATAAATTTCGCTTTAGTCCCCTCCGTACTCTAACTCTTTTTCCTCGTGATATACGCCCGTTCCTTCTTTGACTGTGCCGATAACTTTACCGTTTACCTCGTTTGCCACTTCCTGAGCGTCTTCTGGTGACGCGATCATAGTAAATCCAGTGCCCATATTGAAAGTGCGGTACATCTCTTCGTCGGAAACGCTGCCTTCTTCCTGCAGGAAATCGAAAATAGGCTGAGGTTCGAGCGGGTCATCGATAACGTATCGGAAATCATCGTTTATCCTTTGAATATTCTTTAGCCCACCGCCGGTGATGTTCGCCATGCCCTTGATCTCGTGATCTTCTAGAGCGTTCATAACGGTCTCGACATAGATCTTTGTCGGCTCCAGTAATTCCTCTCCGATAACTCCGAATTCCACTTCATCCTCATAATCGAACTCGGACCTCTCGACTATCTTTCTAGCCAAAGTCAGACCGTTTGAATGTATACCGGAACTCGGAAGACCTATTATCTTGTCTCCTTCTTCGATCCCGCTTCCGTCGATAACGTCTTCTTTCTCCACATAACCGAGTGCGGTACCGGCTATATCGAATCCGTCTATTATCTCTTTCAGGGTCGCGGTCTCGCCTCCCACTATAGTTATATTGGCCATTTCTGCACCTTTCTGAAGACCTTGTCCCAGCTGCTTCGCGAGTTCCGGATCCGGATCCTCGAACGCCAAGTAATCGACAAAAGCGATGGGTTCCGCACCCTGGCATATCGCGTCGTTCACGTTCATAGCTATGCAGTCTATACCGATAGTGTCCCACTTTTCCATCTTATTCGCCACGATCAGTTTGGTACCAACGCCGTCGGTACAGAGCGAGAGCGCGTACTCTCCAAATTCGACGAGTCCGGCGAACTCGCTCTCGAATGGCGCTCCTACACCTTCTCTCGCAAAAAGAACAGAATTCCGCAGCGCTGCGATCGCTTCCTCTTCCTCCTCGATATCCACACCTGCTTCTTTGTAAGTAAGGCCTGACATGGGGAGGTATTTGTTTCCCGATTATTATACTTTACACCCGCTTTTGTAAACTTTTATATTGGAGTCTTGACTTTTACAACCGACCCTCACGAGGAGGTATCTATTTGGCGCTGAAAGATATGATCGAAGAGTTCGACACTAAGACCGTCGATGGAGAGGTTAAACGAGAGCTGAGAGTTACCGAAGAAGCGAAACAGAACCCCGAAACCCCTATATTCTTTCCTGACTTTCCGGGAGGACCTTTGATAATCAATCTATGGGCCTCCAGGTCAAGATTAGCGGATCATTTCGATGTGGAGAAAGGTGAATTGTTGGACGAATTGGGAAGGGCGGTGGAAAAACCCACGAAACCCGAAAAAGTCGATAGAGGGGGATTCGAGGCTGATGTGAAGAGCTCTTTCGATCTTAGAGAACTACCGATCCCTAAATACTATCCAAAGGACGGAGGCAGGTACATTACCTCTGGGATCGTGATAGCAGAGAGAAACGGAAAGAGAAATCTCTCCTATCACAGGATGATGCTCAGAGACGATAAAACATTCACCATAAGGATATGTCCAAGGCATTTGAAGAAGATGTACGATTCGGCTTTGGAAGACGGCGAGTCTCTAGATATAGCGGTCGTTATCGGTGTGGAACCCGCAGTACTGTTGGCCTCCGCGACTTCAATCGATTATGAAACCGACGAGTTAGAGGTGGCGAATTCTTTACTCGATTCGACCAGGAGCGAGAAAGTGAGTATAACGGAAATAGAGAACGGTATAGCCGTTCCCGCAGACGCAGAATACGTGCTTCAGGGAAAGATAACCGGAGAAAAAGATCAAGAGGGGCCGTTCGTGGATATAACCAGCACCTACGACAAGATAAGACAGCAGCCTATCGTCGAAATAGATAAGATATATCGACGTGAAGGAGCGGCATTTCACGCTCTGCTCCCAGGAGGTAACGAACACTTTTTGCTGATGGGCATGCCGAGAGAGTCCGTGATCAAAAAAGAGCTGAATAAAATAACGGATGTGAAAGACGTCAGATTGACCGAAGGAGGATGCAGCTGGCTGCACGGAGTCGTTTCCGTTAAAGACAAAGATTCTAACGTGAAACAAATAATAGATAAGGCCTTCGAAGTACACACGTCGATGAAAAAGATCACCGTGGTCGACGACGATATCGATATCTACGACGACAAAGAGGTAGAGTGGGCCGTCGCTACGAGATTCCAGCCTGACGAGGACATATACGTATTCGAGGACGAGAAAGGAAGTTCTCTAGACCCGAGCGCTCCGGAACTTACCGCTAAATGGGGTGTAGATGCGACTAAACCCTGGGAAGGCGATGAATTCAATAAAGCCGAGATAGAGTGATATCATGCCTGAAGATGAAGACATCTCCTATCCCTACGAGTTCGACGAAGAGAAGAGGAAAAAAGCCGAACTTTACTCGAAGCAGAAATTCTTTACAGGGATAATCCAGACCTTTGGACTATATCTGCCTTTTCTGGCTATCACTTATTTTTCGGGATTTACCGGTCTTTTGGAGTCATGGATACAAGATATGGTCACAGGTACCGTACTTTCACACCACTGGATCATCTCCGCCATTTTCATCCTGATATATTCTATAATGCTTTACGTTATCTCACTTCCGATCTCCTACTATTCCGGCTTCAAACTAGAGCATAAGTACGATCTGAGCAACGATACATTCTGGGAATGGGGCAAAGATCAGATCAAGTCTTTACTTATCTCGCTGGTCTTGATGGTACCTATAACTTTAGCACTTTTCTTCCTGGGGTATACTTTCCCCGATCTTTGGTGGCTGTATGCGGGTATCCTACTGTTCGCGATATCTGGTATATTGTCCAATATCTCTCATCTGGTCATACTTCCCTTGTTCTATGATCTGGAAGAGTTGGAGGACCAGGATTTGAAAGAACGCCTGGTAGAGATGTCTGAAAAGCACGGTGTCAAGAAACTAACAAAAGTCGTAGTCGTGAAAGCCAGCGAAAAGACCGAAAAGGCCAACGCCGCATTCGCTGGAATGGGGAAAACTAAAAGGCTGCTGTTATTCGACACACTTCTAGATAAGTTTCATCCTAAAGAGATAGAAGGTGTAGTAGCTCACGAGTTGGGTCATTATGTGAACAAGGACGTTATCAGATTCATGCTGATCAGCGCTTCCGTGATATTTCCTATTTTTTACGTCACGGGTCAAATATTCACTGCCTATGGAAGTTTCGAAAATATATACCATCTCCCGCTCTTCTTACTGATCTTCTACGGCCTTTATTCTCTCATCGACCCGATAACCAACGCTTACAGCAGATATAGAGAGGAAAAAGCCGATCGGTTCGCAGTGGAAACGACCGAAGATGCAGGCGCGATGATATCCGGATTCAAAAGATTGTCGGATCTCGATCTAGCCGAATTAGATCCTCATAGACTGATAGAGATTTTCTTCTACGACCATCCTGCACCTAAGAAGAGGATAGAGATGGCTAAGAGGCTCAAGAAAGATGAAGAGTCGAACAAAAAGGATAAATAGCAATTCTTCCTAATCCAAGGCGGATACCCGACTTAGCTCAGTTTGTCTGCGAGGAACAGGTTCCTCTGACTCGCCAACTAAAAGTTGGCTCAAAGAGGAAAATGGTTCCTCTGATTCGCAAATTGAAAATTTGCTCATAGAACACGAGGAAAATGGTTCCTCTGATTCGCAAATTGAAAATTTGCTCATAGAGCGGGAGACTTAATACGCAAATACCCCGACTTAGCTCAGTTTGGCTAGAGCGGGTGACTGTAGTCGGTATTTATACTCGGGCCTTTTCTGGCTCACAATCACCCGCAGAAATCACCAAGCCCCCGGTTCAAATCCGGGAGTCGGGACTTTCTCCTTTTAGTCAAAGTCCCTTTTGCCTCCGCGGAATTGTAACCAATTCCACTATTCCCTCGAAAACCTATCGGTTTTACTGCGGGAATCCGGGAGTCGGGACTTTTCTTTTTAGGATTTGAATTCCGGTTCACGAACAAATGTGTAATTTGTGAGCTGTAGGAATCAAAGATTCCTACTAGAATCCGGGAGTCGGGACTTCTCATATTCATTCGAAATTCCTCTTCACGAACTAATCTACGATTAGTGAGTTGTTAGAATCTCTGATTCTGACTGATCCGCGGAATCAAAGATTCTCAGGAATAAAATATTCCTTTTCTAACCAATTTAAAAATTGGTGATTCCACTATTCCCTCGAAAACCTATCGGTTTTACTGCGGGAATCTGGGAGTCGGGACTTTTCCTTTTGACATATACTATGATTTTTTCTTCTCTTTCTTCCAACAGTAAATAATAGCCGACGAAGTGATTGCTGGAATCGCAAGGGAAAGGTTAAATCCGGGAGTTTCCTCTCCAACCCCTGGTCTTATATTACCCTCAGTGTTCATA
>CAZPCW010000004.1:0-60717 GCA_964585175.1 uncultured Thermoplasmata archaeon | reverse complement strand
CGGATTTAGAACCGTCATCGCCGCTAATACTGATCTCCATCTCCTGAAGAGGTTCCAGATACAAACGACTGTAAAGGTCCTCGACCGTTTGAGAACTGTCTAAACCGATTTCCTGAACCCATTTATATGTATCTCCAGAGGTGATCGTGTCTTCAGTACGGTTGTCTCCTTCAGTCCCGTTAGTCAGTCTATCGCCACCGTCTTTATGCATGTATTGAACGAAATCCGCTTTCTCGTCCATCTCATCTACGTCATAATCGTGTTTGCCATCTACCTTCACGTATTGAAAAGCTCCGATAAAAGTAGAACTCACTAAAACAGATACCACAGCTATAGTCACGATCAACCTAGTGCTGAGTTTTGACATGGGAATCGGGGTTCTTAAAAGTATGTAGAGGGACCTATCGTCTTTTTAGCTTTTTTCCAATGAATCTTTCCTCGCGTTTATTACTCTTACGTGCGCGAGGATATTACTGCGCTTATGTACAATGGTGCAGACGACTATTTAAGGTTTTTTAATAAGTCAAAGCGATCGAGGAAGATTCTTTGATTTGTATCTTCTCTATTCAGGACTTTTTTCCCCATCCACCTCCACCTGGTGTCTCTATCCTTACTTTTTCACCTTTTCCCATACTCAGACTCACTTTGCTGTTTAATTCCTCATTTATTTTATCTTCAATTCTGATATTTTTACCCGTTTTCCCATTCTCTCCACCATTTATCCCCTTAGGTGAAATCTTTCTTCTCTCAGATTGAATGGAAACTCTAGCGTCCTCAAGAAGCTCTATCTCCCGCACTATTCCTTCACCGCCACTATGCTTTCCTTCTCCACCCGAGCTTTTCCTCAGACCATAGGCGATAACTTTGAGAGGATAATCGTTCTCTATAGATTCTATAGGCGTGTTCTTGGTGTTGGTCATGTGAACGTGAACCCCGCTTTCACCGTCGCCCGAAGCCGATGCACCGACTCCTCCCCCTATCGTCTCGTAATAGGTGAAATCCTCAGTGCCTATTATCAGGTTGTTCATGGTTCCCTGACTTTCCGCCGGTATCTTATCCGGAAGTACTGGGTATAGAGCTCTTAACATCAGCTCTACCACTCTCTGGGAAGTTTCAACGTTACCTGCGGAGACCGCGGCGGGCGGATTCGGATTCAATACGCTGCCTTTCGGAATACTTATCTCGACCGGTCGATAGCTTCCGTTGTTGACAGGAACGTCTTCAGGTAACAAACATCTCAATACATAGTATACGGCAGAATAAGTGACTGGTTTCGGAGCGTTTATGTTCGCCTCGACCTGAGGATCGGTCCCGGAAAAATCTATTTTTAGGTAACTTTCCTCGATCTCGATGCTCGCTTTCAACTTCACACCATCTTCCCATTCCATAATATCCTCAGAACCCACGACCGTATCTGGCAGTTCACTTATCATCTCTCTCGCCCTTTTTTCTGAGTAATCCATCACCTGGTCTTTGAAAGCTCTGTAATCCTCAAACCCGAACTTTTCGACCGTCTTTTTGAACTCCTCCGCACCTCTCTCGTTCGCGCCGACTTGAGCCTTTAGATCGCCGATCCTCTCTTCAGGAGAGCGAGCTTTTTCAAGCAGTTCGATTATCTCCGGCAATAGTTCTCCCTTTTTTACCGCTCTTTTCGGAGATATAATTATACCCTCTTCATCCAAAACCTTACTTTCCCCGGGCATCGATCCCGGTGTTTCTCCACCCACGTCGGCGTGATGCGCTCTGTTCACCACATAGCCTAACAGACCCTCTTTACGAAATACCGGTTTGATCAGCGTTATATCGGGAAGGTGAGTTCCACCAGAATAAGGATCGTTCAAGATCAACTGTTCTCCCGGTCTAATCTCGCATTCGTCCACCGCGCTCTTCAAAGCGCTCGGCATAGCCCCCAAGTGAACCGGGATATGTTCAGCCTGAGCTATCATCTCTCTTTCAGCGGTGAAAAGTGCACAGGACTCGTCCTTCCTCTCTTTGATATTGGGCGAGTAAGCGCTTCTTTGAAGCGAAGCGCCCATCTGTTCCGGTATCGCGGTAAAAGCGTGCTTCATGACCTCCAATGTTGTAGGGTCTAATTCATTCATTTTACCGCCTCCATCTCGATAGTTCCAGATTCTCTCACCCGCCAATCCCAACCGGGAGGTACCAATATAGTGGAATTCGAAGCCTCTATGATCGAAGGTCCGTGTCCTCTCTCATCCTCGGAAAGGTATTTTCTGTAATATATGGAAGTGTCTTTCCAACCCTCAGAAAATAAACATTTTCGAGAAGGTGGATGTTCACCTTCTTTTGACATATAAGGAAGGTCTTTTACCTCTCTTTCTTTTCTTATTTCCATGTGGGCTCTGACCACTTCTATTTCTTCTTCACGGTTAGCGTAACCGTATTTTCTTTTATGTTCTCTGTGGAATTTCTCCGAAACATTCCAATCATCCAAGTTCAGTGGAATATTGATATGGTAACTCTGACCCTTGTAGCGGCATCCGAGCAGTATCTTTTCCTCCCCCTCCTCATCATTTTTTCCCCTCAACTCCTCGATAGCTCTCTCTATTTTGTTTCTCTCATCTAAAGATACCAAAAGTGTCCTGCTTTTGTCATGAACGACGTCGCCGGTGACCATACCTAAAGCGGAGAAAACACCGGCCATCGGAGGTATGATGACCCTCTCCATCTCGGTCTCTTCGGCTAGAGAAGCAGCGTGAAGTGGACCCGCGCCTCCGAAAGCGAGCATAGAAAAATCCTCGGGCTTCAGTCCTCTTTCGACCGTGATCTTCTTCATCGTTCTAGCCATCTTCGAATTCGCGACTTTGAATATTCCTCTCAAAGTCTCCTCGAAATCCATGCCCAGCTGATCGGACAGATTTTCTATAGACTCTCTAGCGCTCTCATTATCCAAATCCATCTCGCCTCCGAGGAAATAGTCGGAATCTATGTATCCCATCAGAAGCAACGCGTCGGTAACCGTCGGTCGTTCACCGCCTCTTCCGTAACAAACGGGTCCGGGCTGAGCTCTAGCACTTTCCGGTCCGACTCTCAAAGCTCCTCCCTCATCACATCTAGCTATGCTGCCGCCTCCCGATCCGACGGTCATTATATCGACCATCTTGGACTGTACGGGAAAGCTCTCTATCTCGCCCTGATCTTTCCAAGCGATCTGTCCATCGATGACCGTCGCCATGTCCGCGCTCGTACCGCCCATATCGAAGGTCACCATATTCGGAATATCGAGCTTCCCGGCGAGGAAAGCGGCTCCAGCTACACCTCCCGCGGGACCAGAGTACAAGCAGTCGACCGCATCGATCTTGGAACTCGGCTCGAGACCGCCTCCGGATTTCATTATGTACGGCTCTTTCCCAACTATCCCTGAAAAAGAGTCGAAATAATCCTCTATCAGCGGAGTAAGATAGGCGTCGAGTAAAGTGGTCATACCTCTCTCGTACTCTCTGAATTCGCCGGTGATCTTGTGAGAAAGTGAATGAGTCACGCCGTGATCATTCAAAATCTCTCCAACCTTCTTTTCTTGCTCTGAATTTCGATAAGAATGCAATAGGCATACAGCCGCGGAAAGACCTTTTTCACTCAATTTTTCAGCCAATTCATTCACCTCTTCTTCAGAAATCTCCTCTAGGATCTTTCCGTTTGAATCTATCCTTCCGGTTATACCGTACGTGTTCTCTTTCCCAATTGGAGGTTTAGGCCTTTCGACATGCAGATCGTAAAGTTTCGGTCTGTCCTGCCTCCCAATGAAAAGTATTTCTTCAAAACTTTTGTTGGTGATAAAAGCTGATTCGACTCCTTCTTTTTCTAGAATCGCGTTCGTCGCGACGGTAGTTCCGTGGAATATATCTCCCTTCACTTCTATATCTTTACTTTCCAATCCGTTTCGTACCGCCCTTTCTGGACTTTCAGGGGTCGAGGGCACCTTGAAATGTTCTATATCTTCATCTATAACTACAAAATCGGTGAAAGTCCCGCCTATATCTATCGATATCGACATCAAAGGCAGAATCTAGAGAGGCTAAATAATAGTTGCCGTCATTATACAACTCGAGGGAACTAATATAAGCACTCAACATTTATTAAAGAAGGAAACTCTAATCTCTCCCATGAGTGAAAATGACCGATCCTCCGGTGGCAACAAAAAAATCTTGATGACCGGATTCGAAGCCTTCGGAGAAGAGAGTGTAAATCCCGCTTCACAGCTCGCTCAAGAATTTGACGGCGTGGAGAAAAACGGATATGAAGTGATCGGTAAAAAGATACCCACCGTTTATGGGGAGTCGTCAGAAAAGGTCGAAGAACTGATAGAGGAGTACGAACCAGATATAGTGCTTCATGTTGGCCTAGCGAACGGTACCCACGGGATCAGAGTTGAAAGAGTAGCGCTCAATATGGAAGACGCGAGGATTGAAGACAACGCCGGGAACGAGCCAACAGATGAAAAGATAGAAGAAAAAGGTCCGCTAGCGTATCGAACTACACTGTCAGACAGAGAGATCGTAGAGGCTGTAAAGGATGAAGGCATACCCTCATACCTATCATACTCTGCCGGAACTTACGTCTGCAATCACGTTATCTATTCCACCGCTCACTACGTGGAGACCAACGACTTGGACATAGATTACGTATTCATCCACATACCTCTGCTTCCCGAGCAGGCCGTGGATAAAAAAGAAAATCCGCCCAGCATGGGAATAGAGACGATGAAAAGGGCTTTCGAGACAGTAATCGAGACTATAACCGAAGATAGTTAGAGCAAACGATTATCGGTCTAGATAATTGGCCCGTATAATATATTTAGATAATGCACCCTTACTAGTAATGCAATCCGCCTCAGACACCCGTGAGGGCATGGGGTCTAAAAAAGACCCCTTACTATTCTTTCCTCCTTTTTCCAAAAATATAGTAAAAAGGCTCTTAAGGCTGTACTCGAGATATCAGGTAAGAATGTTAAGTCGATTGATTATCGGTCTGTATAATCAATCCGTATAATATAAATAGATAATGCTCTATTGTTAGTAATGCAATCCGCCTCACAAACCCGTGAGAACTTTGGGGTCTAAAACCGACCCCTTACCTTTTTTCAATAATAAATCTAAAGGAAAGAAGTCCAACTTTTCTATTAAGGCAAAAACCCATATACCAATCTTTGTTATTCCACCACTATGTCCGATGAGAAAAGAAAAATTATCAGGAAGTTCGCTCTTAAAAACGCCGTGAAATTCGAGGGGGAAGGTACCTCCGGTGCTGTCATGGGAAAAGTAATGGGGGAATGTGATGAATGTAGAGAAGACCCCGCCGGAACGCAGGAACTAGTCAACGAGATAGTCGAAGAGGTCAATCAACTCTCTCTTGAAGAACAGAAAAATGAATTGGAAGAATTGATGCCGGAATTTTTCGAAGAGGAAGAGGAGGAAGAAGAAAATAGACTTCCTGAGCTAGAAGCTGAAGACGTGAAGATGAGGATGGCTCCTTATCCTTCCGGTCCACTCCACATCGGGAATGCGAGGATGGTCATACTGAACGACGAATACGTCAAAAGGAACGACGGAACTCTGGTTCTTTTCTACGACGACACCATTGGATCGGAGCAAAAAAAGCCCCTTCCCGAAGCTTACGATATGATAAAAGAGGGGCTCGAATGGTTGGACGTGGAGTGGCATGAAACTTATTACAAGTCCAAGAGGATGGACAAGTACTACAAGTACGGCAGAGAGATCATCGAGATGGGGGAAGCTTACGTATGCGAATGCGATCAGGAGTCTTTGAGCGATATGCGCGAAGAGGGTGAAGAGTGCGAACACCGCGATCGTTCGGTAGAGAAAAATTTGGAGCTTTGGGAAAAGATGCTGGAAGGAGAGATGGACGAAGGCGATGCTGTCGTCAGACTCAAAACGGACATGCAGCATCCCGATCCCGCCTTCAGAGACAGAGTTTTATTCCGTATTTCAAAAAATGAACATCCCAGGGTCGGTCACGAATATTCGGTATGGCCTTTACTGGAATTTTCATGGGCTATTGACGACCACTTACTGGGCATGACTCACATCCTAAGGGGAAAGGACCTCGTTATCGAAGATAGGATGGAAGAGTACATCTGGGATCTTTTCGGTTGGGAGAAGCCCGAATTTCTGCACTACGGGATGCTGAGATTGGAAGACGTAAAACTCAGCAAGAGCGAATTTCAGAGCAAAGTCGCTAGCGGCGAATTCGAGGGATGGGAAGATCCGAGGACTTGGACGATGCAGGCTTTGAGAAGAAGAGGTATTCAGCCAGAAGCGATAAGAGACTTCATACTCGAATTTGGCATGTCGGAAACCGATATCGAAGTGGCGCCCTCCAAGCTATACTCCAAAAATCGTGAAATAATAGATCCAGAAGCTAACAGATATTTTTTCATACCGGATCCCGTGCAGATCGAACTGGAAGGGGATGTCCAGCCAGGAGTAGCGAAAGTAGCGAGACATCCTGGTGACTCAGATAGAGGATACAGAAAGATAGAAACACGGAAAAAAGTATTCATCCCTCGGGAAGAGTGGGAGGAAAACCAGGACGAAGAAATACGATTGAAGAACTTCTGCAATATCCGGCTCGACGGCAAGAAAGGAAAAATCACCGGCTTCGAAAACAAAGACATATTGAAGATACAGTGGCTGTGCGACGGTTTGGATGTCGCGGTGGAAAGACTAGATTCTACCTTGGAAAGAGGACTAGGAGAGAACAACCTGACCGAAACCGAAGTCGGAGATATGATCCAGTTCGAAAGGTACGGTTTCGTTAAGATCCAGGAAACGGAACCCTTCCTAGCGACATTCAGTCACAGATAAAATTTCCGACAAAAAAGTAATTTAATACCTTCGATATTCAAATCTATGGAGCAGCACAAGCACTGCAAGATATGTTCAAAGCCGATACCTTTAGACGAGGAATTCTGTTCAGAGAAATGCAGGAGTGAATACGACGATCTCGTGAGCAAGAGAAAGAAAAGACAGTACATATTTTACGGCCTGTTAATCGTACTCATAATAGTATCTTACTTCACTTTCGTCTATTGAAAATAACCATGACAAAAAAAGTGATTGTTGGAGGGACCTTCGATCATATCCACCTCGGCCACGAGAAACTTTTGAGGAGGGCCTTAGAGGAAGGTGAAACCACCGTAGGACTGGTCTCGGACGAGATGCTGGAAGAATGGAAACCCGAAGCGTTGCATTCTTACGAAGCGCGTAAAAAAAATCTAGAAAATTTTCTCTCTATTTACGACGACTGGTCAATAGTTGAGATAAACGACCCTTACAAAAAAGCGGTAGAGGGAAATTTTGAAGTCCTAGTGGTCTCCTATGAAACTGAAGAAAGAGGAGAAAAGATAAACGAGATGAGAAAAGAGAAAGGAAAAGAACCACTCGAAATAGTCAAGATCGAACCCGTTTTAGCTGAAGACCTACTCCCGATAAGTTCGACGAGGATAAGAGAAGGGGAGATAGACGAGGAAGGTAATAGGATAACCGCGGTAAAGGTTCACCTAGGGTCAGTAAACGAGTTAAAAAAGGAGAGTGTGAAGGAAGTACTTTCTGAATACTTCAAGTTTGAGTTGGAACTAGAACCGATAAAGGGTTTAAAAGAACAGCCTTTCAACGAAGAGATCATCAAGGGAGCGAAAAAAAGAGCTAAAGTTCCCGAAGGTTTCGATTACGGGATCGGCGTGGAAAGCGGTATAGTCGAAACTGAAAACGGTCCCTTTTCACTGGAATACGTCGTTATCGAAGATAAATGTGGTTATCGATCGATGGGGCACGGTCCCGGTTTTCCGATCCCCGACCATTGGCTGGAAGAATTGAAAAATGGAATAACTCTCGGCAGTAAGATGAAAGTTGTATTCGAAGAGGGGGCAGAAAAAACTGGAGCAATAGATCTTTTGACCGACGGTAAAGTTGAGAGAAAAGAATGTATAAAATCGGCATGTTACAATGCGATGATACCGAGGTTGAACGCCGAGATATACTCTTAGGAACAAATCCTTTCAAGGGAAATATTTAATAATAAGTCCTAAGTATGCAGATGATGCTTAAAAACATTGATCTTATCTGGAGTGTAATAGCCTATGGTAACAGTATATGATGTTCCTCCGAACAAGCTGATAGAAGAAGTAAGCGAGAAGATAAAGGAGATGAACGAAGTTCAAGAACCCGACTGGTCGAAATTCGTAAAAACGGGAATTCATAAAGAAAAAGCCCCCGATCAAACTGATTGGTGGTTCGACAGGACTTCCGCAGTACTAAGGAGCGTTTATGTTCAAGGACCGGTAGGGGTTTCTCGACTCAAAGCTAAATACGGAGGCAAACAGAGGAGAGGACCTAAACCGGAACAATCGGTGAAGGGTTCTGGTTCGATAATACGGGAGAGTTTACAGCAGTTGGAAGATGCTGGACTAGTCGAAAAAGGAGAAGAAGGAAGAACCGTTACGTCTGAAGGTCAATCTTTCCTCGACAATATAGCACACGACATAATGAAAGAGATGGCTAAAGACAACCCCGAACTTTCAAAATATCTTGACTGATCAGGGTGAAAACCATGGCCGATGAAGATAAGCTCGAAGAGATAAAGAAGAAAAAGATGGAAGAGCTCAAAGACAAACAGGGCTCCGAAGAGGCTCAGGAAGAAGCCCAAGAGAAGATGGAAGCCCAGAAAAAGGCTATGCTCAGAAAGGTCATGACACCGGACGCGAGAGAGAGGTTGGGAAATGTTAGAATTGCGAGACCGGAGTTGGCTGAAAAAATAGAATCTCAAATCCTGGCACTCGCACAAAGAGGAGGTACTGAAGGTAAAATCGACGATCAGACTCTTAAAAAATTATTAAAAAAGCTTAGCGATCAAAAGAAAGAAATCAATATCAAAAGGAGGTAAATCAGATGTCAAGCAACAAATCAGGGCCGAAGAAGCGCAGACTTTTAAAGAAAGGAAAGCAAAATAAGAGAGTCCCCGCATGGGTAATGCAGAAAACTAACAGAAGGCATACCGAAAATCCGAAGAGAAGGAACTGGCGAAGGGACGATATAGACGAATAACCAGTTTAATACGGTGATAGAACATGGCAGAACCAGAGGAAAGAATATTGAATATCCCGCTCAGGGACGCGAAAAATACTCCAGCAAGTAAGAGAGCTTCAAAAGCGATGAAGATCATTAGAGAGTTCGTTGCAAACAATATGAACGTCCCACAGGAAGATGTGTGGATCGATTCGAGCACCAACGAAACTATTTGGGATAAAGGCATCAAAAAACCACCCTCAAAGATCAAAGTCAAAGCTATCAAGTTCGAGGATGGCATAGTAGAGGTTTCGATTCCGAGAGAGTGATCTATGCTAACAAAACATGCGATAGAGTCTCACCCGTATATCGGTGTATTTTCCGCCAGCTCTGAAGACTTAACTGTTATTCCTCCCGTAAAAAGCGAGGTTTTCGAGAAGGCTTTAGAGACTAAAGTAGTCAAAACTACCATCGGAGGCACTAGGGTAAATGGATCTCTTATGGATATCAATTCGAAAGGTGCCGTTGTTTCCGACATAATTGACGAAAGAGAGATCGATGCTCTTACAGAACACGTAGACGTTACTGTGATACCCGACGTTCAGAACGCTCTAGGCAACAACATATTGTTGAACGATCAGGGAGCATTGATCCATCCGGATATAGAAGATAAAGCCAAAAAAGCTATCGATTCTGAACTGGACATAAAGGTTAAGAAAGGCACGATAGCCGATATAAAGATGGTCGGTTCGGTCGCGGTCGCCACTAACAAAGGTGTTCTCTGTCATCCTCACGTTGGAGACGACGAGATGGAAATGTTAGAGAAACTTTTTGAGGTGCCGGTCAGTAAAGGTACTGCAAATCACGGTTCCGGCTGGATCGGTACTTGTATAGTGGCGAACACTAAAGGTGCGGTAATAGGAAACGAGACTACTCCGATAGAGATGGGTAGGATCGAAGAAGGTCTAAAATATCTAGAGGACCAGGACTAAATTTTATCTTTATCTATTTTAGTTTTTTCTATCTTCTCTTATAACGAGAAAACCCATATCTCCGTCCTATCTTCAGGTAGATCATGCTTTATAAAATCCAATTCAATACCGAGCTTGTGGATCTTTTCTTCGGAAAATTGAGATAGGAATGGCTCTATCGTTTTGATATCGAGTGAAAGTCCGGCGGTTTTGAAATGCATAGGGACCGCTATCTTAGGTTCTATCATATCTATAACTTCCTTAGCTTCCTCCGGTCCTATAGTAAATGTTCCTCCAACCGGTACGAAAAGAAAATCTATATCGCCTATATCTTCGAGGGTCTCTTTCTCAAGGTCATGTCCAAGATCTCCGAGATGACAGAATTTCGTCCCGTCCATCTCGAAAGTGTATATTATATTCTCGCCTCTCCTTTCTCCTCCTTTTTTGTCATGATAGGAGTCGATGCCTTCGATTTTGACGCCATTAACACTCCTTTCGCCCACCTCTTCGATCACTTCGCTGCTCGCTTTTTGAACCTGTCTCGTGGCGTTGTGATCGTAATGATCGTGAGAAACTAGGATGATATCTCCTTCGACCTGAGGAGGGTTTATACCAATGCTACTTCCGTCATGTGGATCAGTTATCAATTTTTTTTCTCCGTCGCCTATCTCAAAACAAGAATGTCCATGCCATCGGATCCGCATACTTATCTCCCTTCCAGTCAAATAAGAACTGAAGATTTAGTTTTTTCCCCAAGATACATCCGCATGGAAAGAATTAAATCCGTTTCCTTTTGATTTCTTTTTGTAAACTCGAGGGCCCATATTGAGTCAGCATAGAAAAAACAAACTGAAGGTGATCGATTATAATCCAGAATGGCCTAACATATTTCAAGAATTGAAAGATATTTTTTTGGAAAATCTTAAAAAGTCGATCGTGGACGTAAAGCACGTAGGAAGTACCGCCGTCCCTGGTCTATGTGCTAAACCCAATATCGATATAGACATGGTGATAAAGGATTATTCCGATTTTTCTGACATCAAAAGAGAGTTATCGACTCTCGGTTACGAATACCAGGGTGATTTCGGGATCGAGGGAAGAGAATCTTTTAAGAGAAAGGACAGAACGGTCCCATGGAACGGCAATCGTTCGGAAAAGTACTCCCATCATCTTTATGTCTGCCCCGAGGACAGTAGAGAGTTAGAGAGACATCTTGAATTCAGAGATTATCTACGTGAAAATCCAGATAGTAAAAAGAGATACGGCGATCTGAAGAGAAAACTCGCAAGGGAACACAAGGACGATCTGATGGCATATACCGAGGGAAAAACGAAATTTATTGAAAGAGTTCTAGAGGAGATAATCTGAACTCTATTGTTTTTTTTTTTTTGAAAATTCGACAAGATACTAAAAAACTTATAAGGTTAGAACGTACTGTACTCGTTGATTATTCATGTTCGAAGATAAGGAGGCGGAGGAGAAAGTCAAAGCCTACCGCAAAAGAGTTAAGAAACTCAAAAATAAAATCAAGAAACTAAACGATAAAAATAAAAAGCTAGAGAACGAAAAACGGAAAGTACTCAAGGAAAAGAAAAATATGCTGGATGAGCAAACCGAAGATATCAAAGATATTCTAGACAAGGCTACTGAAGAAGATGTCGATTTTCCAAAAGATACGGAGAAACTGATCGATAGATTGGGAGAAGAAATTTTCAATATGCGGAAAGAGATCGATGAGCTTAACGAGGAAAATGAAGAGTTGGTCGAGGAACTGGAAGATTATAAAGCCGACGAGTACGCTGTGAACGCAAAAAAAGAGACGGAAATACCAGAAGGTACAGAAGTGAACGGTGACATCAAATGTGAAAGCGATATAGTGATCGAAAATTCAGTGAAAGTTAACGGTTCGGTTGAAATAAACGGTGAGATAGATATTGGAGATCAAGTCCAGATAAACGGCCGAGTTATATCTGAAACCGGTTCTATAGATATAGGCAATAAATCCGAAGTGAAAGGACTAGTTAGAGGCGTAGATTTGAACATCGGAGAGAAGAGCTCAACTAAAGACATAGAATCTTCTGGAGATGTAAATCTGGGTAAAGAAGTAGCTGTCAAGGATGTCATCGCCATAGGAGATGTGAAGATGAACCAGGGCGTGAACGTGGACGGTAAACTGGAATACGGCGGTAAATTCGACGGGGATGAAGGTGTGACTATAGCCGAATCGGTTATGCCGATGTCAAAAGAAGAAATAGAAAAGGAGTTACAGGAAAGAAAGATGGAGTGATCATCTCAAGCTGTTTAAATCTTCACAGAGCTCGTACAAATCTCATATAAATCAAAATACAAAAAATTCCGATCGAAGCCGCGTACAACAGATAGTCATATACCCCTTGATCGAGTTGGATCAAATCGGTCCTTTCTGTGATACTGTTAAAGTTTCTAGCTTTTAGAGCTTCGGTGAGATCATATCCATATCTTATCACCGAAGCTAAGAAAGGTATCACCATCGGCACCCGTGCTTTTATTTTTTTTATCGGTCCGCCTTCAAGATCCAGCCCTCGAGATAATTGAGCCTCCTCTATCTTCCTGTACCGTCTTCTGATATCCGGGACCAAACGGAGGGTTAGTGAGAAAATGAAGGCCAGTTTCCAGGGGATCTTTAATCTGACCAGCGCCGATTCGAATTTCTCTGTATCTGTAGTCACAGCGAATAAAGCGGCTGCACTGGCTATAGAAAAGAACCTAAGCAGAATCATTATCGATCTTTCAAAGCCGCCTGAAGTGACCGATAAAGCGAAGAGTTTTAGATCGATACTCCAAAAAACCTCTCCTTGGGCATAGAAAAACAGGTTCAATATCAATAAGAGCGGGATAAGGTATTTTAGAGGTGATAGATATCTTAATAGATCTCTAAATGTTTTACCCGCTATGGCAGTAAAAACTATGATCAATAGGAGAATACCCAGGTAAAGAGACTCAGGAATCAAAAGAGACAAGACTATAATCACTAAAATGAAGAACAACTTGGAGCGTGGATCGAATTTATGAAAGATAGACTCTTCTTTCATTCCAATTCACCCCTGTCCCGAGCTATTTCAAGTGCCTGGTCTAGATCCCTTGGTATATTTTGTAAGTTTCTCTCTTTCGCCCATCTTATAATTCCGGGCATCCTGATCCCCGCTTCTTGTAGAAGTTCTTCATTTCCCAGTAACTGTTCCGGTTTCCCCTTCGATAGGACCCTCCCCTCATGCATCATCACTAACTCGTCGGCATAATTCAAAGTGAATTCCGAGGAGTGAGTTGAGAAGACGATGGTTCTGTTTACCTCTTTTAAAACATTACCTATCTTATTCTCTCCCTTTCTGTGAAGACTGTGCGTGGGTTCATCTAAGAGAACAACATCGGGATCTCCAGCAACTACGGACGCTATCGAGACCAATCGCTGCTGGCCCGAGGAAAGTATAAAAGGGAGTTTATCTTTCAGATGTGAAATGCGAAGCTTTTTTAAACTTTTTTCAGCCATCTTTTCATGGTCCAGACCTCTATTTTTGGGATAAAATTCAACTTCCTTCTCAACGGTTCGGGCGAAGAATCCCAGTTCCGGATCTTCAGGTGAAAAACCTATCTCTTTTCCGTCCAATTCTATCCTACCTCTAGTCGGTTCTAGAAGTCCAGCGAACAATCTGAGCAGGGTCGTTTTACCGGAGCCGTTCTCTCCCATGAGGGCGGTTATCTTTCCGTCTTTGATATCTAGATTTAGGGCTCTAACCGCGTGCCTATCAGATTTGGGGTACTTGAAATAAAGATCTCTCGTCCTCATGAGCCGTCCTCCTTGGAATGAGCTCTCAACTCCAGTTCAAATGGAAGCTTAATCCCGTTCTTTATGAGCTCTTCATACATCTCCTCAGGTTGGCCATGTTTTTTCATTTCTCCTTCCTTTAATAAAACGGTCCTATCACATTCTTCATAGAGATCTCTAATATCGTGTTCTGCGATAACTATAGTTATTCCCTTTTCCTTCAATTTTCGAATGCTTTCGAGAACTATCTTTTGATTACGATGGTCTAAAGGGGAAAGTGGTTCGTCTAAAAGTACTACACTCGGTTCTATTACCAAAGTTGACAGGAGAGCCACCTTTGTTAATTCACCGTGGGAAAGTTCATCTATTCTTCTGTCTAGAAGATGCTCAGCTTTTAGAGTTTTAGAATATTTTTCTATCCTTTCTTCTATTTCTTGAACGGATAGAGCCGCATTCTCCAATTCAAAAGCAACGTCCAATTTCACCTTCTTTCTAACTATCTGTTTCTCCGGTTCCTGAAAAACCATTCCGATCTTACCCCTCTTTTTTATACTGCCTTCTGAATCTAAACCGTCGCCGATCACTCCCTTGATCGCTTTTAAAAGCAGGGTCTTTCCGGAACCGGGTTCTCCACAGATGAGCGTAGTCTCGCCTTTATTTATACTTAAATCAATCCCTTTGAGAAGGAGCTTCCCTTCATAATCTTTTATCGATAGATTATCTATCCTTATCATTTTTTAACTGAGGAACATATGTCTGCAGTAGATGAGAGATGGGGATCGCTATGGCCGCTCCAACCACCGCTTGGATGATATCAGTAGGTAATTCAGAGAAAAGCGCATAAGGCCATCCCGAAAGATATATGGCACTCAGGAAATAGGCTCCTATCATGAAGGGAGCGCCTAAAGCGACGGCGAGTAATTTACTTTTTACGCTGTTGCCGCTTACTTTTCCTACGACAAATCCTTCTATACCCTTACCTACAAGAGTTATCGGAGCCCATAGAGCCCAGCCTAAAAGGATGTCTGCTGCGGCAGCGCCGACTCCTCCAGCTAGTCCACCGACGATGCTTCCGAACAAAAACGCCGCAGTATAGATGACTATCTCTCCAAAATTCAGATAACCTAGTCCTCCTCCAATTGGAAAGGACAGAGCGATAGTCGCTATGGCAACTGCAGCTGCAAAATCGGCACTGAAAGCGACCGTCTTCGCATCCAAAATATCGTCCATTTCCATCATATCCCAGTACTCGCATTGGCAGCTCAAATTTAACTTTTTGGTAGTGGAAAATACTATAAAACTGATCAGGGATATAATCTCTGATTATCATGAAAAAGATAGGGTTGATAGGAGGGATGAGCTGGGAGTCTACCCTGGAATACTATCGCATAATAAATGAGAGAACAAAGGACGAGCTGGGAGGAGAACATTCCGCAGAGGTATTGATCTACTCTTTTGATTTCGCCGATATAATACAGCTTCAGAATGAAGGTGAATGGGAAAAATTGGAAGATATGATGGTCAAAGCTGGTAAAGGTTTAAAAAATGCGGGAGCCGACTTTCAGATCATCTGTGCGAATACGATGAACAAGCTGGCCGACGATGTCGAGGAAAGAGTCGGGACCAATATACTCCATATAGGAGACGCCACCGCCGAAAGGGTAAAACAAAAAGGCATGCACAAGGTGGGACTAATCGGAACTAAATTCGTTATGGAAGGAGACTTCTACAGAAAACGAATGAAAGAAAAACACGGAATAGACGTGATAATACCGGAAGAAGAGAACCGGGAAAAAGTACACGATATAATCTACAATGAACTCTGCAAGGGAAAAGTGAAAAAGAACTCTAAGGACTCCCTGTACGAGATGATAGACGAACTCGTTGAAAGAGAAGCCGAAGGGATAATTCTAGGCTGTACCGAACTTCCCCTCTACCTCGATGAAGAAGAGGCAGGAATCAAACTATTCGACACCACCACGATTCACGCCGAAGCCGCAGTTGAATATTCACTGTCTAAAGACTGACTTACAAACTCAATTCTTTAAATCCTTTCCTTTCTTCTGTTCGAGCTTTACTAAGTGATTTCGACTCTTATACCTTATTAGTAGGATTAAAACTCCAAGAAGGCAGACCACTTTCTTTAAATAGAGCTTTACACCTATTTAGACGAGAATCCTAGGTTTGGGTGACCTTATGGAAAAAAACGAGCTCTTAAAATATGTGAAGGAAGAGGATATTAAGTTCGTTGAGATGCAGTTCATGGATATTCTCGGTGGAGTAAAATCAGTTTCTATACCCGCATCTCACCTGGAGAGGGCGATCGAGGAAGGCGTTCTATTCGACGGTTCTTCCATCATGGGTTACGCCACTATAGAAGAATCGGATCTGAGAGGATATCCCGACCTTGATACTTTTTTGGTATTTCCATGGATAGAGAGCGAGATCAAAACGGGACGTTTGATCTGCGATATCTATACTTCTGAAGGAGAGAGATTCGCGGGCGACCCCAGATACATACTGCAAAGACAGATGGAAAGGGCAAGAGAAAAAGGATTCGAATTCAACGTAGGCCCGGAATACGAGTTCTTTCTTTTCAAAACAGACGAAGAAGGAAAACCCACGCTCGATCCAGATGACGAGGGAGGTTACTTCGATCTCATGCCTCTAGATAGAGCGGATAAAGTAAGAAAAGAATGTAACCTTTACTTCAAAGATATGGGTTTTCCCGTTGAAGCATCTCATCATGAAGTTGCAAGTGGTCAGCACGAGATAGATCTAAGATACGGCGAGGCTTTGAACATAGCCGATCAGATAATGACGCTGAAACACGCTATAAAGACCGTAGCCAAGTTGAACGATCTTCACGCTACATTCATGCCGAAGCCGATAGAGGATGTCAACGGAACCGGCATGCACATACATCAGAGTCTTCTAGGAGAAAATAAAAATTACTTTTACGACAGCGACGACCCTGAAGGTCTGAGCGATACAGCTCGACATTATATCGGAGGTCTGTTGAAATATGCGAAAGATATGTGTGCCATACAGAACTCTTGGATCAACTCTTACAAAAGGTTGATACCCGGGTACGAAGCTCCCGTATATGTTTCATGGGCTCATCTCAATAGAAGTGTTCTCGCTAGAGTTCCAGAGGGTAGAGGGATGGGCACTAGAATAGAGATAAGAAATCCAGATCCGGCAGGAAATCCGTACCTTCAGTTCGCGGTTTTACTCGGAGCGGGTTTAGAGGGCATCGAAAAGGAGATAGATCCGCCAGAGCCCGTGAAGGAAGATATATTCTCTCTTTCCGACGAGGAAAGAAAAGAGATGGGTATAGAACCATTACCTGCAAATCTTGGACACGCGCTGTCTCTGATGGAAGAAAGCGAATTCATGAAGAAGATCTTGGGGGAACACGTGTTCGAACATTTCCTCTACAACAAGAGAAAAGAATGGGAGCAATACCGTAAACAAGTAACTCGATGGGAGATAGATAAGTACCTAGGGGATCTGTAGTAAAATTGGACTCCTGTACAAATAAAAACATAATTCTGGTAAAGATTTTTAATAAACCAGTTATATGAACCTCAACAATAACCATGAAAGAGGATTGGCACACTCAATCTCTGGAAAACATATACCAGAGGTTGGGAACTTCAGAAAAAGGTCTGAATAATCAAAAGGCCGAAAAGCGGTTAAAGAAATACGGCAAAAACGAGATCGAAAAAGAGGAAGAGATCTCTCCAATCCAGATATTTCTAGATCAGTTCAAAGATTTTCTCATATGGATCTTGTTGGCCGCTGCTATTATTTCTTTCGCCGTAGGTCACGCCATAGACACCTACCTGATAATGACGATCGTGGTTGCCAACGGAGTTTTCGGTTTCTTTCAGGACTACAAAGCCGAAAAATCTATAGAGTCGCTTAAAGAGATGGCAACGCCGGACGCTCTCGTCGAGAGGGACGGGCAGAAACAAAAGATAGGCTCCGAAAACGTCGTTCCCGGAGACGTGATCCATCTTAGTCAAGGCGCTTCCGTTCCCGCGGACGCGAGACTCATAGACCAACAGAATCTCGAAGTGGACGAATCCGCTCTAACTGGAGAAAGTGTGGCCGTTAACAAAAAAAGCCATACTTTGGAAGAAGATATCGAATTAGCCGAAAGAGAGAACATGGTTTACAAGCAGACCAACGTCGTCAAAGGTAAAGGAAAAGCGGTGGTCGTGGGCACCGGGATGGAAACAGAGATAGGCAAGATCGCTACCGAACTTCAAGAGGTAGAGGAAGAAGAGACAGTGTTCCAAAGAGAGGTCAACGACTTGGGTAAAAAATTAGGCATAATGATACTCGGGATATGTGCCGTTCTAGTACCGATCCTCGTATTTAGAGATCAAAGTATTTTGAATGCATTTATTACCGCTATCGCCCTTGCAGTTGCGGCAGTTCCGGAAGGACTTCCCGCCGTTGTAACGCTGACTCTGGCTCTAGGCACCCGTAAAATGCTCAACAAGAAGGCTTTGGTGAGAAGATTACCCGTTATAGAATCTTTAGGTTCAGTGGACGTTATCTGCACGGACAAGACCGGAACTCTCACTGAAAGCAAGATGGTCGTAAAAAAGATATTTACGGGAGGTAAAGAGATCAATGTAACGGGAGGATTTTCGGACGAGGGCTCTTTTGAGTTAGAAGGTGAAAAAGTCGATCCCTCAGAGCTTAAAAGGGTACTTCAAGCCGGTGCTCTTTGCAACGACTCCGAGATAACCGACGGAGAGATAATCGGAGATCCTACGGAGGCTGCGCTTATACAGTCGGCTGAAAAAGCGGGTTTCAAAAAACAGAAACTGCAAAAAGAATTCAAAAGGATAGACGAGATCCCTTTCTCCTCTGAAAGAAAGATGATGACCACCATTCACGCACAAAGAGATCACGATGACAAGGCCTTCGTTAAAGGTGCACCCGAAGTTGTACTCGAGAGATGCAGCAGATATTACGAGAACGGTGAGATCAAAGAATTAACAGAGGAGAAGAAAAACGAGTTCATCCAGAAAAACCACGACTTCGCCGAAGAAGCACTGAGAGTGCTGGCGATGGCCTATAAAGATATCAGCTTAGAGGGTGAAACTGAAGAAAAGAAAAAGGAAGAGATCGAAGGAGTCGAAGCGGAAGAGATCGAGAACGATCTTGTGTTCTTAGGGCTTCAAGGGATGATCGATCCTCCAAGGGAGGAAGTAAAAGAGGCGATCGAGTCCTGCAGAGACGCGGGTATCAGAACCGTTATGATCACCGGAGATAACGCCACAACTGCTAGCGCTATAGGAAAACAGTTAGGTTTCCGTGGGAAGGTCGTGACGGGTAAAGAACTAGATTCGATGTCACAGGAAGAACTCAAGAGAAAAGTCGAGGAAGTCGATATCTTCGCTAGGGTTTCACCTTCTCATAAAGTTCAGATATTGAGAGCACTCAAATCGCAGGAACATATAGTGACAATGACCGGAGACGGCGTGAACGACGCTCCCGCTCTGAAGGAATCCGATGTAGGAACGGCGATGGGGGTGAGAGGCACCGACGTATCTCAGCAGGCTTCCGACATCGTACTTCTTGACGACAATTTCAAAACGATAAAAGACGCGATAGAAGAAGGAAGAGGTATATTCGACAATATTAGAAAATTCGTCAATTTACTCCTTTCAGGCAACATGGGAGAAGTACTAGTCGTTCTAATCGCGTCGCTAGTAGGTCTAGGCTTACCTCTTACGGCGGTCATGCTTTTATGGGTCAATCTAGTGACGGACGGATTGCCGGCTTTAGCTATGGGTGCGGACCCGGGATCTGAGGACATAATGAAAAGAAAGCCTAGAGGAAAAGACGAGGGTATAATAGATAAAACCCTGGCGTTTTCTATAGGATGGATCGGAATCTGGGTTACCGGGATAGTCCTGTACCTTTACAATTACGGCCTTGCGGAAAGTACCGAGCTGGCTAGGACGCTGGCATTCACCTCTTTAGTGATATTTGAGCTCATCGAGGTTATTCCGATCAGGAACAGGTACGGTACGCCGCAGCTTTCCAACAAGTGGCTTATATTGGCGATTGTCCTCTCTATAGGTATGCACCTGGGCCTCCTTTACACCCCGCTGAGTAGTTACTTTAAAGTCGTACCGCTAGAGCTCGAATCTTGGGGTATGATCATGCTCGGTGCAGGGATTTTCTTCGTGAGTATGATCGTCATGAGAATAATCGAGGAGAGGTTCTTTTTGGAAGAATCGCCCTCGGATAGGTAAAAACCTCTTTTCTCCTTTTTCTGTATAATCTATTATTTTACAGCGAAATTATCAAAAGTTTGACAAAAAGATTAAAACTTGGCAAGACATTTGCCAAACCAACATGTCTAAAACTAAAAGATTGGTCCTCGACGTTTTGAAGCCGCACGATCCGGACATCTTGACTATGGCCGATGAGATCGCCGATCTAGAATCGGTATCTTCGGTCAATTTTACCTTATACGAAGTCGACGAGAAAGTTGAAAATGTGAAAACGACTATAGTCGGTTCCGACCTAGACTATGATGATATCGAGGAAACCATAGATTCACTTGGTGGATCGGTTCATTCCATCGACGAAGTGGTCAGCGGCAAAAAGATAATCGAGGAGAGCAAGACGCCGCAGGACTAGATAGTTGAAAAGAGTGGTCAGATGTTGGAAAAGCTTAAAAAGAGGATATTCCAGGGCGGAGGAGAGAGCATAGCCCAGCGATATATAGTGCTGAATGGATTCGACGGAATTTTGACCGTTTTAGGTATAACCGTCGGTTCCTTCTCCACTCAAGTAAGTTCAGCTACAGTTTTGATATCCGCAGGCGTAGGAACCGCAGTAGGACTCCTGATCTCAGGTATATCTGGAGCTTATATCACGGAAAAAGCCCAGAGACTTCGTAAGTTCAAAGAATTGAGATCGGCAATGCTGTCCGATATGGAAGGATCTGTGCAAGAAAAAAGCGTCCAGAGCGAGTCTCTAGTAATTTCTTTATTGAACGGCCTTTCGCCTTTCTCTTTCGCTCTTTTGTCGATTTTACCCTACTTTCTGGCAAATGTTGGTTTTATAGATATGGTTAATACCGCTTATTTCCTCTCCATGGGCATCTCGATTTCAACTTTAGCTCTTTTAGGTGCATTTTTGGGTAAGATAGCTAAAGAATCCGTTTTGATCTACGCGCTCAAGATGATAGGTATCGGCGGAGTCACCGCTTTGATAATGTACACTTTAGGTCTTGGTGGATAATATAGAAAAAAGAGAGAAAAAATTTTAATTTCTTTCTTTTAGAGAACCTAGTTCTTCAGCGGCCTCGTCGAGATTCAACCGTCTCAGTGTATTCTTCATAGGAACTCCGTCTTCGTCCCAACCTCTGGTATCGTAATATCTATCGAGTTCTTCTTCGAACTCCCTTCTAGACAATGTTTCTCCTTCAGTGGGTCCATAGATGACTTCGTCCTCGAAAACTCTATCCGGAAGCCTGTCGTCCTTTCTACCGAATCCGTTTCGGATGTTGAAAGCTTTAGACAGATTATAGACTCTTTCTCCAGCATCTAGGAACTCCGAAAGATCCATATCAAAACCGGTCACGGCTTTAACCAGTTCTAATTGACCTTTATCCACCATGAGTCCTCTAGAGAACTTGCAGAGACCGGTCATGTCGTAGAGAGTCATCAAGTCTTCCATAGCCTTAAGAGCGAAAGCTTTTCCTTCCATCTCAGTCCTGTCGTAGTCTTCAAAATCCCAGTACTCCCCGGCCATCTCTAAAGCATACAAGCAGGAGGTTAAATGGTCAGCGCCTCTAGGAGCGACAGCAAAAGCGAGAGCCATACCTTTCACACCTCTGACTTCAAAACCGGCGGGAGGCATACCTTTAACGTGGATAGCAAATTTTTCAGAGCCCTGACCGACTTCCATCGCAGCCTCATAAACACCGTCGCCGAGGAGCTCTCCGAGTTTTCCTTCCTTGTTAGCCATTCTTCTCAGCGCTTCCAACATCGCCTCTGCATTTCCGAACTCAAGATCTAGATCGGTATCTATCAATCCTTTCTCGTTCGCTTCCATGGCCCAAGAAATAGTCAAGCCTGCCGAGATGGTGTCGAGTCCGAGGGTATCACAGATCTCGTTCGCTTTAGCTACTGCTTCGATATCTTCGACCTCGCAAGCTCCTCCGAGAGAGTATTGTGTCTCGTACTCGGGACCGTCAACAGCTATATCACCATAGGGTGTATCTTCCGCTTTGAAGTACTGACTGCACGGTTTAGTACAGTACGGGCAGGGTCTTCTTCCGTCTCGATAAACGTCGGTCCAATACCTAGGATTCAGCTCTATCCTATCATCCGGATCTTCCAAGTTATCATAGGCTCTTTTGAAGTAACCAGCCTGCCAATTCCTCGTCGGGAAACAGCCGAAAACATTGTTTTTAGCGGCCATAGCTTCTCCGGTACCGTAGTCCATCTGATCCTGAGGATCGAAACTCTCGTCCTCCGTTTCTCCCTGACCTGTGGTGATTTTACGCCATTTACTGTTTAATTCGTCGAGCCGTTCTTGGTCGTGAACCGGTAAATCTTTCGAACCTTTCACTGCTATCGCTTTCAAATTCTTTGAGCCCATGACAGCTCCACCGCCGCCTTTTCCGGCCTGACGGTCCTCGCACTCTATTTCGGATATCTTAGACAAGTTCTCTCCAGCGGGGCCTATGACCGCTGTAGAAAAATTCTCGTATTCTTCTTTTATCTTCTTATCTGTATCTCGAGTGTCTAAGCCCCAGAGATGATCCGCCTCTTCGATAGAGACGTCGTCATCTTCGATCACGACCATCGATGGATTCTCGGCTTTGCCTTCGATGACCAACGCATCATAGCCAGCCTTCTTTAACTGATCGCCCATCTTCGCTCCTACTACCGTCTTCCCATATCCGCCTGTCTGGGGAGCTTTAAATCCAAAAGTAGTCTTGGAAGCGGTAGGTATTTTCGGTCCAACGAGAGTTCCGGGGGCCACTGCGAGAACATTCTCCGGATCTAACGGCTCTATATCCGGTTTAAGCTCGTCGAATATTATCTTAGTTGTGAATCCCGCACCTCCAATGTACTTTCTCAAAAATTCATCGGACAATTCTTCTTCCTTGACTTCACCTTCAGTAAGATCTATTTTGAGTAATTTATTCCAATATCCCGACATATTATCGCTGAGATAAGAAGTATAAGTCGATTATTTAAAGCTCACGGGGTATTATTAGTGTAGTTCATATAGACTTTCCTGGTTTGTTCACAGATATGTTCATAAGCTGGAGAAGGACCACGTCACTCTCTCATCTTCTAAACAGCTTTCCACATCACTGGAATCCTGCCCCCTCCCCCACATTCCAACTGCCTCCCTTCCATCTTCTAGAAGTCACTGAAAGCCTTGAAAGGAGACCTCCTTGACCGAACAATCGTTCCTCTCGGCGACTTTCCTCCTCTCTTGTTGTGAACTATAAACTATGATAGAAAGAAGAACTCCGGGAAAAACTATTTAGCCTTATATCCAGATGGATGGTTGAGGGTGTATTATGAAAGCATTTGTTATGAGAGAAGTAGGTGAGGTAGATGTTATAGAAAAAGAAAAACCAGTAGCGGGTCCGAACGACGCTATAATAAAACCGACCAAAGGATTGGTCTGCACTTCGGACGTTCATACTGTAAAGGGGGCTATAGGTGAAAAAGAAAACCTGACGCTCGGTCACGAAGCCGTTGGAATAATAAATGAAGTTGGTGAAGAGGTAGAGGCTTTTGGACCAGGTGATAGAGTTGCTGTCGGAGCGATAACGCCGGAATGGGGCTCCGATGCTTCTCAAAGAGGACATTCTTCTCAGACTAATGAACCTTTAGGGGGATGGAAGTTCGCGAACGTGAAAGACGGAGTGTTCGCTGAATACTTTCACGTGAACGAAGCAGAGGCTAACATGGCTCATATACCTAAGAGCGTGAAGGACGAAGAAGCGGTGTACATTGCGGATATGATGTCTACAGGATTTGCCGGAGCTGAGATAGCTAACATACCTATCGGTGGAACGGTTGCTGTTTTCGCACAGGGTCCTGTCGGTTTGATGGCTACAAAAGGTGCCGAACTCCAAGGTGCGGGAACTATTATCGCAGTAGAATCGGTCGAAAAGAGACAAGAACTCGCTAAAAAATATGGTGCAGATGAAATAGTGGATTTTTCACAATACAAGCCAGTGGAAAAGATAAGAGAACTTACGAACGAAAAAGGGGTTGATTCCGCTATAGAAGCGCTTGGGATGAACGAGACCTTCAAACAGTGTATCGAAGTCACCAAGGCAGGTGGAACTGTCTCCAATATAGGATATCATGGTCAGGGCGAATTTTTAGAAATACCTAGGGCCGAATGGGGGGTCGGCATGTCCGAGATAACGATCAATAACAAGCTGTGCCCTGGTGGACGAGTTCGACTGAATAGGTTATTGAGACTCCTCGATAGGGATAAAGTGAATCCTACACACATGACCACCCACGAATTCAAATTCGAGGAAATAGAAGAAGCATTTAGATTGATGAAGACCAAGGAAGACGGTATAATAAAACCGCTTGTCGATTTCGAGTAAATCTACTAATCTTTTTTATTTTTTATAAAGAGGGCCTTTGGATTTACCTTTTAGCCTAAGACTTTTGCTAATAGTTATAGCCTTTCATCTCTTCTTCTGAAAATTCTACTCCGAGACCAAGAGCTATCCTGTTGACGAAATTGAAATAAGCAGCTATCATATTGATGTTCAATATCTGTTCATCGGTAAAGCCGGCCTTCCTAAGTTCCTCAAGATCATCTTCAACCATATCTTCAGGGGTTTTAGTAAGCTTCAATACATAGTCGACTACAACTCGGTTTTTTTCTTCTAGCTCCACTTTTTCAATACTCTCGATAAGATCCTCAAGCTTTTCCTCGTCCTTCCAGAAGTGAGCCAAAGCTTCAGCGTGATGATTTATGCAGTATTTGCAGCCATTATCTAGGGATACTATTACCCCTATCAACTCGCATATCTCTCTAGATATACTTCTGCTCTCGAACAGCAAAGATAAGTAAAGGTCAAGATGACTCTCCATCGCCTCTGGTTTTAAACTCTGGACTTTCATTATGTTTGATAATTTACCTCTTTTACTTTTTATCTCTTCGTAGACCTTTTGTAAGTCGCCTTCCGCTGATTCCTTATCTATTTCTTCTATCCAAGACATCTCAAAAACCTCTTTTGTCCGATAACCTTTTTCACCCTATTTTAAATTGATGACTTCGATTTCAATCCGTCCATTTTCTATTTTATTAATGAAGGATTAGTTTTTCGACCTCAACCCAAAACTATAAAAGTTAGTATAACGCTATTATATTTTAGATGATACTCAACCGACGGTATCTTCGGATAACGCTATCTGTCTTGATAGCGACTCTCTTGGTCTCTACAGTTCTAGGTCTACGAGAACCAAGAGATGTAGAAGAATCAGATAGATTGATGAGAGAAGATATACCGGAAATAGACAAGCAAACTATCGAAGAGTACAGAACGGCAAGTTTCGGTGTCAAATGTTTTTGGGGACCGGATGCTAGATTAGGAGTAGTCGATGGAGTAATAAGGACGAGGATTGGGTATTGGGAGGTTGATAATTCGACTCTCGATGAAAGAGGACTTCATAGAGAACTAGTACAGGTTGACTATGACCCAGAAAAGATATCTTATATTGAACTCTATAAAACCTTAGATGATATCGCAACCCTAAAAGAACTAGTTCCTTTAGGCAACTTCGTTCTTGCGAACAAAACTCTTCAAAAATATTACCTGAGACAAAATGAATATCTCGACGAAGCTTTTAAAGACATCTATCCTGATGAAGAAGACTTCTTGAATTCCACGGCTGTGGCAAGAGTCAACGGATACCTGATAGGATATGGCCAACTCGAGTCTCCCGACGACCTCGAAGGTTTAGGATTAACTGTAAAAGGAAAGCAGATGGTTTACGAATCGTGGCTGTCTAACGAGGAAGTTGGGGAAGGATGTTACATACCGTGATTTTTTTAAGATAGCCTTGGGACCGAAGTTTACGGCTTTTTCTAAAGAAGAACGGACTTGCCGGAAATCGAATATTTTCGACTAACTACTAAAGCAAATCGATAGGAAAGGTGTGAACATCTTTCCTATTCTCCCTCATTTAAAGAACTCGTGATTTAGCGGACTCGTCGGAAATCAAAGATTTCTAACGTGCCCGGTTAAAATCAGAGATTTGTAAACGGACTCGTCGGAAATCAAAGATTTCCAACTGCCCGTCAAAACAAGTTTGACGGACTCGCCGGGATTTTCGTTCGAACTGGGAATTCCAGTTCGATATTCGAACCCGGGTTCGGGGCTCCGGAAGCCCCGATGATATCCATTGCAGCCCTGTCCTATCGGAACAGAGTTGCTACAACACGAGCCCTTGAAGAGCGGAGAAAATAAAAATCATTGTAGGCGAATAAAGGTCGCTCGAGCGTCCGTAAGAAGCGACCTTACTCGCTAAATTCTGTGTAACCGCATTTACCGCAGGAAAGTCTGTCTTCGTGCTCAGCGAGGAAAACGCCTTCACCACATTTAGGGCAGCTCCGACGTTTTCTCTCGATCTCATCATCCTCAACTTCAAATATTTCCGATTTATCCATCTATATCACCTCGCTTAATCTCTTTCTTTGAAATATTCCCTTTCATACTTCTCTAGAGACTCTTTATCATCGTAAACTCTGACTTCGACTATAGATTCTTCCATCCCGTATTCCGTATCAACTTTGTCTATCACTATATTGTCTTTAGAAGCATCCACCAATCCAGCGACTTCATTGGTCAATTCCTTCCTGGAAGGCGTGCCTTCTCCTTCGTGACCTACTTTGAGTCTCAGCTCACGTCTATTCATCAACCTGTTATCTTCTTCGTGTTCTATCTCGACTTCCGCCATTTTATCTACCATCGTCAACTTCTATCATGTTATTTATTATTTCCCAAGTCTCCTCTTTTATATCTTTCGATATCTCGTTGATAACCATCCCCTCGGACGGTATACCGTAAATTACTATTCCATCGATAGGACATAGAGCTATAGAGACAAGGGAGAGCATATCTTCCTCTCCATCGACTTCTATTATTACCTTTTCCTCTCTAGATATCGCACGTTTTAATGTCGGCCAAGCTTCTTTCTTGATAAAAGAAGGGGGGTTCTCGAGACGTACCGTTCTCTTTTTTTTCCAGTCCCCTCCTTCAAATTCGCCTCTTCGGGTTCTGCCGTCGACTATCCCGACATCGGGTTCGATCCCCTGGTTCAAAAGTGTATCGGTGACTACATCTCCAACGGTGATAATAGGCTGTCTTTCCTTGTATTTCTCGGGCAAATTACCTTTTACTACTGGTCCAAGGGTACGTTTCAATTCTTCTCGATCTTCAGATTTGAGTTCTAAATCCTTATCGGGTATCTCTGGCAAGATTACCTATCCTCTCACTTTGAGTGCGAATTTTCCGTTCGCCTTGATGCCCATCTTCTTCGCGAGCATCGAATGTTCGTAATCTACGATCACGAGATAACCCTGCCATTCTCTAGATACATCTCCTCCGCAAAGAGGACATTCGTTATCTTCAGTCAGGTGATTACAATCTTTACAGGCTTTTTTCTGAACCATCGTTATTCTGCCTCCTCTTCATCTTCATCTTCTTCGATCCACTCGAGTTTTCCTAGGCCATTCTGTCTCATAGTCATCCCTATCTTACTCTCTCTAGGGTTTCTCTCGTTTACACTTACCGTTACTATCCTAGCCCTGATCTCGTCATCTATCTCAAGACTGTCTTTGCTCTCTTTTCCGACCAATCTCTGATTTCCCTGGTCAACTTCTACTTTATCGTTCATTATCTGGCTTATATGCAGTAAACCATCTAGAGGACCAAATCTTACGAAACCGCCGAACTGCAACACTTCGCAGAGATAACCTAGGATCAGTTCCTGTTCCTCCATCTCGAAGAACAGTGCATCGTACTCGACCTTCTGATATACTCCTCCATCATCATGGACGACTTTTCCGTCTCCGATCCTCTCGATATTGGTCGAGAGTATGATCAGCTTGTTTTCATCTTCTATTACTCCTTCGAGATCTTCTCTAGCTATATCCTTAGCTACTTCATCCAAATCCTCGTCCAATCTATCGGGAGGTATGCGAATGGTATCAGACTTCTTCTCCATCTTGTACATGTGTTTTCCACCTTACGTTTAACGTTTAGAACCACTGCAAGCCGAATTCGGCGATAGCGGTCGCAAATACAAGTGAAACTATAGACATCAGCTTTATAAGTATGTTGAGTGAAGGCCCCGATGTGTCCTTGAACGGATCACCTACCGTGTCACCGATAACTCCGGCTTTATGAGCGTCTGAGCCTTTACCGCCATGGTGACCTTTTTCTATATATTTCTTTGCATTGTCCCAGGCGCCGCCCGAATTGGCCATCATAATAGCCAGAACAAATCCTGTACCTACGGCGGCCATCAAGAATCCAACCAACGCGGTTGGACCTAGCAAGAATCCTACCACAAGTGGAACAATTATAGCCATCAGGCCCGGAATGATCATTTCTCTGAGAGCAGCGGAGGTACTTAAATTGATGGGTCTCTGATAATCAGGTTCGGCCTCGCCATCGAGAAGACCCGTAACTTCATCGAACTGTCTTCTCGCTTCTTTAACAATCTCAAATGCCGAACGACCTACGGCTTTCATCGTTATAGCACAGAACAAGAACGGAATCATGGCTCCGAGGAAAACTCCAACCAAAGTTGTAGGTTCCATTATACTAAAAGCTTTAGCTTCGAAGTCGATCCGTGTGGCGTATGCTGCGGTAAGTGTAAGCGCAGTCAATGCTGCAGAACCTATCGCGAATCCCTTTCCTGTAGCTGCATTGGTGTTGCCCAAAGCGTCTAGTGCATCGGTCCTTTCTCTTACTTTGGGATCTAAACCGCTCATTTCCGCTAATCCGCCAGCATTATCGGCGATCGGTCCGTAGGCATCTGAAGACAATGTGATACCCAGCGTGGAAAGCATTCCAATAGCGGATATAGCGATCCCGTATAGACCTGAAAGGAAGAATGTTGTAAGAATAGTGATCGAAACGATGATGACCGGGAACGTCGTACTTTCCATCCCTGTAGCTATTCCTTGAATGATGAAAGTGGCAGGGCCCGTTTCCGTCGACTCAGCCATCTTCTTTGTGGGCTTGTACCGTTCAGAAGTATAGTATTCAGTGAAGAATCCTATCAAAACTCCAGCTAAAAGACCGGCGACCACTGAACCAAATAATCTATAAGCTAAGAAATCGAATTGTTCAGGGGGGAGTATTGTGTAAAGTATAATGAATGAAAATATAGTGATCAATATCGCAGCACCCCAAGTACCCTTTCTCAACGCTTTCAGGAGGGTTTCTTGAGAAGCTTCGCCTTCGGCCCTAATGAAGAATATCGCTATCATCGAAGCTATTATGCCCGCACCAGCTAAAAGGAATGGTATGGCGAACATATGAAATTCGCCTTGAAGAGAACTCAAAGGCGCGTGTCCTAGCAGTTCTTCACCAGTATGAAGCATCCATCCCAGCGTCAATGCCGCGATGATAGTATTTGTATAAGATTCAAAGAGATCCGCACCCATGCCGGCGACATCTCCAACGTTATCTCCAACATTGTCAGCGATAACGCCTGGATTTCGGGGGTCGTCCTCCGGAATTTCAGCTTCTACTTTTCCAGCGAGATCAGCACCGACATCTGCAGCTTTAGTGTAGATACCTCCGCCGACTCTGGCAAAAAGAGCTATCGCGCTCGCACCGAAGCCGAAGCCAGCAATATAGACGATTGCCTGTTCAAGTGATAATATTTCTCTAACAAGAAGCAGGATCGTACTCATGCCGAGGAGGCCTAGGGAAACAACCGCAAGACCCATCACCGAACCGCCTCTAAAGGCGATCTTGAGAGCCTTGTTTAGAGTACTTCTAGCACCTTGGGTTGTCGGAGCACTGGCGTTGGTAGCGGTGATCATTCCTAAATATCCCGCTGTAGCAGAAAGGAAGGCTCCCACAATAAAGGGCAACCATGTCATCACAGTTACGCCCTCTATGAAATCCTTTGCCGCCAATAATATGGCCGCTACCAAGACAAAGATCGCTATATACTTATATTCAGTGTGAAGGTAAGTCTTAGCTCCTTTTTGTACCTCGCCTGAGAACTTTTTCATCTTGTCTGTCCCTCTCTCCTGGTCAGATATGAATTTGGCAAAGTACCCGGCTAACAAGAGGCCGAGTACAGACGCTACGATCGCCCCTACCGTCGCAAGAGTGAGATGTGTCAGCCCAAACATAATTTCTACCTAGGTAAAGATTGAAAATTAGTTTATATAGTTTTCCGTTTACAAATGTATTTGTATTGTTTGCAAAGGGCCCCATTCAATAGAAATTCCTAAAAGGTAACTATGAATGGGGATACATCAAAATTATTTATAATCTGATTGAGGTAACTATTTCATGGAAGTCGAAGACTTTGAGCTCGAAAGATGGTTCGCCAAACACGAACACGACGCTGAAATAATGTTGGCGGAGAGTGGTATCAGGAGTCTAGATGTGAAGAGGTTTGACCTGGATATAGGAAAGATGAACTACGTTATACCCACTGACGGAGATCCCGATTTGAGAGATCAAGTCGCCGAAAGATATGATAGGAAAAAAGACGAAATTTTATTCACAGTTGGGACTCAAGAGGCAAATTTTCTCGTTTTCCTTTCAATGCTGGACGAAGAGGATCACGTAGTTGCGATCACGCCTACTTATCAGGCTCTTCATTCCGTGCCAAACACATTTGGAGCCGTTACCAAAGTATCATTAGAACCGCCGAGATGGGAACTATCTATAGAAAAAGTTAAGGATGCTGTAGATGACGAAACTAAACTCGTCGTTCTTAACAACCCCAACAATCCGACCGGTAGATATCATCCTAAATCAAAAGTAGATGCTTTACTAGACATTGTTGAAGATAATGACGCGTACCTCTTATGTGATGAGGTTTACAGGCTCCTTGTAGATGATCCATTACCTCCAGTCGCAAAAATGAGCACTAGAGGTATCAGCACGACCAGTCTCACTAAATCTTACGGATTGGCGGGAGCAAGATTCGGCTGGCTCTGTGGCCCCGAGGAGATTGTAGAGAATGCTTGGGGATGGAAGGATTACACAACGATCTCTCCCACTGTATTGGGGCAACATATAGCAAAACAGGCATTAGGTGAGATGGAAAAGGAAATATTGTCCAAAAATCGAAGATTAGCGGATCGGAATAGAGAACTGGTTCAAGAATTTATAGACAAACATGGTCTGAATTGGTACGAACCCGTCGGTGTCAATGGCTTCGTCTCCGTACCTGATGAATTCCAGGATTCTGTAGAATTCTGCAAAAGTTTCGTGAAAGATTACGGTGTGGTTCTAGCACCGGGCAAAGTCTTCGGTCATGATGATTATTTCAGGATCGGTTATGGAATGCCCACTCCCGAGCTCAAGGAAGGGCTATCAAGACTTGACGATTACCTCGCAAAGGAAAAATAATATCGATGTAAACCTATATATCATAAATATGATTATCATGGACTTAATATCAGATGGAGGAATATAAATATGTTATAAAAAAACTTATATACTTTAAAATTTTTTTATCTCTGAGGGAGATTATGTACCTCGATACGGATATCGTCCTCAATGCAATAGATAAAAATTCTATCGAGATAGATTCATTATTCTTGTATGAGGACGAAATAAAAGGTTCAAAAACTTCGATTTTCACTGTGTTAGAGATCCATGATTTGATGCAAGAGATAGAAGATATTTTAGATTACGAGGCATTGATAACAGAAATCGAGAAGGAGGGAATCGATTTACTTTCTTTTACTCCAGAGATTTTAGCTACAGCATTAGAACTAGAACATAAGTATGAAGGAATCCTAACCCTCCAGATAGAACATTTTATCCATTCAGCACATTCAATACATTGTGAAGAACCATTGATAAGTCCTGATCCTGCATATGAAAAAATTGAAGAAATCGAATTGATAGATTTAGATACAGCAAACGATGAGAGTAATTACAATTTTATTTCTGAAGATATACCTGAGGATGGGTTAAGTATACTATGAAAATGGTTCTCTTCCAACCTCCAAAATAATTTGAAAAAATAAAAAATTACATCTCTTACTTAGCTTGAAGATTTCGTAATCTAGTAATGTATTCGGCTATGATAATTAATTTAGAATTAGTTACAGAGTGAAACCTACAATCTTAAAGAAAGACTTTCTATACTCAATGAACATATATCAAATCAATGTTAAGAATTCTCTATTAAAAGGTTTTCCGCGAAGGGAGATTAAGTAATCCCAATTTGAACCATTATCGATTAGCTCTTACGACATAGTTTTTATCAAATGTTCATGTTTACCCTTTGGCCGATTAGAATTTTATTATAAAAATTTCTCATCAGTTAATCTTTGATATCTAGTTATCAAAATTGATAAACCGGGATTTGGTTTAAATCTTAAGAAAGCACAAACAGCATACGATAACATGTCGGAAAGCAAAAGTGTAGAAGAGGGATATTCCCTTTTAGAGTTGACTAAACTTCTAGGGACCGGATGGAAACCCGTTTCAGTAAAAACAAAAAGACACAGGGAAAGAAATGACCTGCTTCAGCAGACCATTACTCTCTCATACGTAAAAGTGACAAATCCTCCTGACGAAGAAGATGAATTGAATAAAGAATCTAACCTGCAGATAAAAGTATTTCAAGGGGATTGATATACGGCATTGGCATTTCACCTACCCATTTCTCCTAGCCTACACTCTATTAACACTTTCTACTTCTAAAATCCTCTAGAAAAAATATTCAAGACTGTTTTTCGTCTTTCATCGATTTCAAAGCCTCAAGTCTCTTCTTGAGTTCTTTCGCCTTTTTTTTCAATTCTTTTCCTTTGTTTTCTTCTTCTTTTTCGACTATTTTCTCAGGAGTGTTGTTTACACCCGAAAAAGTACGAAGTATCTTAGAACCCATCCTGCAAATCAAATCTTTCGATTCAAGAGACGATAGGATCTCTTGAGCTTCTTCCTCCTTCATCGATAGACTCGATATCAATTTCTCTTCCGATAAGGTGACTTCCTCCTCCTGCTCATCTTCCTTTTCCATCATAGCCATGAGTGTCTTTTGTTCTTTCGGGCTCAAATCCGATACCCTTTCTTCCTTTTCTTCCTCTAGATAATCTGTATAGAAAAAATCACTCACCAATTCTAGTGGTATCTCGGTAGAGTACACTAGATCAACCTGGACTTCATCTTCTATCCAATAAAATATCTTAAGATTGACTCTCTTCGCTTTGGTGATCGGGTTCAACCTTATCACGTCTTCCGGAGGAATAGTCGTAACGACCTCACCATTTGTATTTTCTATCCTTAAGGTATTGTCCTCTCCTATTTTGAATACCCCTTCATTCCATCCCTGGTTGACTGAGTCTTGCAGTCCAACACTTCTAGGAGAGATATACCATATATTCGCATCCTTGATTATCTGTCTCAAAAGTCTCTTTTTTAGAATCTCTTTTGATCTGGTAGTTCTGTTTTTTATTAGTGCTACGAAATCGCCCTCCTCGGTTTGATAATTGAAACTAAGGACTTTCGGGGAATCGGCTTTAGGGTGGGGAAATACCCTATCGATATAGTAAATATCATCTACCTCGATAGTCCCTTTTTCTCCCTCCTTCTCATAAACGAAGTGCTGATCAGTAAGTTTTATCTTCATATTAGTCCAATCTTCATCATCATAGATATCTTCTCCCGTTTCCGTCTGTTTTCCGGCGGGAATGATAGCTCTAGCTAAACGATTGTAGAATAATTTTTTACTCTTTTTTTCTGAGTCTGATCCTGCCATAATTTTTGACCTTCTTAAGATGGTATCAGGTTTATCGATTGTGCCTGAGAGAAGCTAATATCATTTGTGTTATTTCTACTACGAATATTTATACCTTTTCTCGAATTTTCAAAGGACAGGCTGGAAGCTTATCCTAATTTTATTGTTATTTTCTTAGTATATTTGATACCAACCTAGTAATTTTGATATCTAGTTATCAAGATTGATAAACCGGGATTTGGTTTATATTCGATAAAGGCACAAACAGTATTTGATAACATGACGGAAAATGAAAGCGATAATGAAAATTCTTCCCTACTTGAGTTGACTAGATACCTAGGACCTAGATGGAAACCTATTTCAGTAGAAACACAAAGATATAAAGAGGGTGTCAACGTTCTCAAACAAACTATAACTCTATCTTATGTTAAGATGGACAAATCCTCAGAAGACGATGAAAACTTGAAGAAAAATTCTAATCTTCAAGTTCGTGTCTTTAACGGTGATAGATGATGAACGGTGATAAAACCCGTGATCCTATCTCCTAATTTTTTTCTCCTAGTTATTTATCTATCTGCAGTAGTTTTTTTAGAAAACTTCACGGACATTTTTAACAAATCCTAAGGATCGAAAATAATTTTTTACCAGGTAAAAAAATTTCTATAAGTATTGGAAATCTTCAAATAAGGGATTTAACATTTTATATTTTCACACATGAGCGATTCTTTCACGTCTAAAGACAAAATATTGGTCCACCTTTTAGATTATGAACAATCTAAGGATGATTACACCCAGCCATTAGAAGTTACTCAGGGTGGAATGTCAGAGCAATTGGGTCTCAGGCAAAATACGATATCCTACGCCCTTAAAAAACTCAAAGAGTCAGAGTTCTTGGAGGAAAAGACTAGTAGGGTGAAGGGAAAAAAACAGAGGATGAAAACCTATTATCTGACAGAGGATGGTGTTAACGAAGCAAAAAAGAAACGAAAAGAGATGAAGGAATCTACTGTAGATATAGATGTATACGGAGAAGAGAGAATGGTCAAGGTCAAGAATGTTGATAAATACGTCCGGTCCGAGATGAGTGTCCTTGATACGATTTTAAAACAGGAGGACGGAGGAATAAAGGTAAGAGTTGGGGGTGAAGAAGGAGCGCCCGTGCTCTATAGGTCAGGACTTCCTATGAAAGAAACATTTAAAGATATAGAAACTGATGTGCTAGAAGATTGGTACAGGGACAAAGAAGGAACCGGTTTGTTGAAAGGTCATTTTCCATACCGATTGGGTGCATTCACCCGTATATTCCAGGAAAATACTAATATTTTTTTCTTTAAGGTCAAGGAACACAGCGCACCGATCGATCTATGGGATAGTCTTTCAAGCTTTCTCAAAGAGCTCGGAAAGGTAAATCTATCCAATTATAGGGATTTAGCAGAATGGCTGAATCCTAGAACCAGCCTGAAAAAACTAAAGGATGATCTCAAATACTCTTCTGCCCTATTGATATTCGACAGTATAGACCTTCAACCAGATTTGAAAGAGATAATACTGAAAATAGCTAGAGATGTCTCGGAATTTCAACATATACGGATATTACTAGCTACAGAGGGAGATGGAATCAAAGAAGCCTTAGAAGATTCTATGGTTCTAGATTTTCCTGAGGAGCTACCGATATACAAGAAAAGGTATTTAGAGGAGAGTGAATACGAGGATTTTGATAAGATACTTTCGAGAGAAATAAGTTTTGAGACCTCTTTAGCACTGAATTATCTATCCATCTTTCGATATCCCATTGAGAAAGAAGAATTGAAAAGAATAGGAGCAATCAACGACGAGAACATTCAGGAAGCAATAGATACACCTCTGATAATAGAGAATGAAGAAGAAAAGATCACAGTGCCGGACGGAGTTAGAAAAAAAAAGAAAAAGATGATATCAAAAGAAGTAAGAAAAGATCTTGATGCTCTAGCGGCCAAATATTTTGAGGAAAAAAACAATCTTTCCTCTAGAGAAGAACTAGAAAAATTTTACCATCTGATCAGCTCAGATGAAATCAAAAAAGCCAAATCATGGCTTGAAGAACTCGGTTCAGAAATAATTTCTAACGGTTACAGCCAGGTTCTTATACAGCTTCTTTCCAAAATTGAAGAAAAAGAAGACAATCCGCTCATCATATTCTACGAGGCAGAAGCAAGACGTGTGAATCGAGAATTCGAAAAGAGTAAAAAATTGTTTGAAACGCTTTTAGATGAAACGGATGAAAAAAGATGGGAGCTTAGAGCCTATCTCAGTTTAGGTAAGGTCGAGGAAAAACTGGGAGAATATGACAGAGCTATACATGATCTCAACGAAGCAGAAAGGATAGCTAAAAACATAAAAGAGAAACTAAAAAGAGACGATGAACTCGGCAGGATATATGCGAGGAGAGGAGAGATCTGGAACAAGAACGATGATTACGAGAAAGCAAAAGAAGATCTCAAAAAAGCTATCCAAATACTAGTACATGGAGAAGACCATCATCTACTAACTTCCTCATATTTCATATTAGCTAGGATGGAGAAAAAACAGGGCAGAGAAGAACAGGCAATAGAACCGTTCAAGATGGGATTAAAATCCTGGAGCAAACTGGACAAATCAAATAGAGACATGAGGGGGAGAAGAAAGAGCGGAATGCTTTACAAAGTGCTTAAAGAATTAGAAGATGCAGAGATACGGTTCAGGACTCAATTTCACGAGGAACGTGCTGGCCCTATACAGACCGAGTACGAGGATCTGAAAACAGCGGCTCTACTATCATTAGCAGAAAGTCATATGGAAAACGAAAGTTATGAAAAGGCTATAAAATCAGCCAAGGATGCCAAAGAGTCCATGCTGTCAGAAGATAAAAGAGAAAGAGCCTTCACAGAAGCATTACTGGGAAAAGCTTACCTAGAAACCGACAGAGAGATTAAAGCCGAAGATCATCTGAATAAAGCTATATCTCTTTATAATGAACTGGGACAGCAGTATCAACTAGGTCTTACTTACTTCTCCCTAGCAAAAGTCCAAGAGAAAAACAATGATCCAGAGGCTTTGGCAGAAAATTATAGAAAAGCCGTGCTTTCGCTCTCTAAAAGCGGCGCGGAAAAAAAGGCTGAAAAAGTCAAGAGAGAAATGGAGAATATTCCCATATCAATGTGAGAATCTTCGAAAACCTTATTTTTGCCACTGTTGCACATAACAAGCAAAAGTTATAACACATCATCTCACTCTATAAGAAAGAAGGTGTCTCGAAGATGGATGTTCCACCGGGGAAAAGACTGATGAGCTCTACAGGAGGAAAAAAGACCTTCAAAAACTTTATTGAGATCATCAGGAGGAAAAATTTAGACGGATACTTTAAACTCATTTATGAAGATAAAAACGGTGGTGTCGAGGGTAAAATCATTTTCAAAAATTCAAAACCTAAAGCTGCAGAGTTAAAGAAATGTGAGGAGAAAATATACGGTAATAGGGCAGTATCCAACTTTCGTCGTTACTCCTCAAATGATGAAGCTCTACTCGAACTGTATACTTATTCCCATTCTACCTCTTCTTTATCGATCGATCAAATTCTATCAAAAATAGAATATGGAAAGATAGATGAAGACATAGATCTCCTAATCGATAAAAAAAGAATGTTATCAGAAAATTCATTCGATCAGATGAGTGATCTCGAACTCGAAAAAGAAAAAATCCCGCAAGAGCAAGGAAACTTCGAAAAAGAAACGGAAGGAGAGACGATTTCCGATAAAGATATCAACTTAGAAACCCTGAAGGCCATAAAAGAATTGATGGGTGAACAAGAGAACTTTGAAGAGGAAAAAGATGAACTAGATAGATATAGAAAAAAACTAGAATCTAAGGAGGAACAGGTAGAAAAAAGAGAAATCAAATTAAAAGAGATGGAAAAGAAAATCTCCAAAAAAGAGAAAGACGTCAAAAAGAGTGAAAAAAAATTGGAAAAAAAAGAAAAAAACCTAGAAAACATCAGAAAGAGTATAGAAAAAGAAAAAAAACGCTTAGATTCAAAGCTTACTGAGATAAAGAAAGAAAACGAGAGACAGGAAAAGATAAAAGAAGAAATTGAGAACGAAAGCGAAAAATTGGGAGAAAGAACTCGAAGATTGGATCAGAAGGAAGCCGAGATAGAAGAGCTGGAAAAAGAAATCAATGAAAAAAAAGCAGAGGTCGAAGAGAAAAAAGAAAGGTTGGAGAAGAAACTCGAAAAGTTAGAAAAAAAAGAGGTGGGTATATCTAAAAGGAGAGAGGATCTTAAGGAGCGAGAAAATGAGTTAGAGGAAAAAGAACAGGAATTGAAAGAACTAGAAAATGATTTAGATAGTAAAATGGAAACGATCGAGGAGAAAGAAAAAAGCTTGAAAAACGAAGAATGAGAATCTTGATATCGATGTTATATACCTGGCGGATAGAAAAAAAGAAAAGATTTTTTGAAAAAAGGCGCTTTAATCGCTGACCTCTTTAACCGCTTTCCATAGTGCTTCAGAATATGTTGGATGTGGGTGGATAACGTCTGCTAACTCTTCAGCGCTCATCTCATTATTCATTGCTAGAGTCCCCTCCTGTATTATATCCGTTGCTCCCGGACAAATCAGATGTATTCCCTGTATTTTTCCTTCAGCTTCTATCACTTTAGCAAGTCCTGAGCGCTGTCCTGTAGAACTGCCTCTCCCAATGGCCGAGATAGGTATCTCTCCTATCTCTATCTCGTCATATCTCTCCTCGGCCTCAGTTTGTGTCAAACCAACCGTAGCTATCTCAGGATGGGTGTATACTCCCGCCGGAACATTATATTCCGAAAATCCTCTGCAATCCTTACCCTGCATATCTTTAACAGCTATCTCAGCCTGTTTATAAGCTGAATGAGCCAACAGATTCTTTCCGTTGACGTCACCTACGGCATATATATTATCTATAGGTGTTTTCATGTGCTCGTCCGTGATTATCTCTCCAGCTTCGGAAACAATATCTAGATCGGTCTCCGGAGGTGTGGGTTTCCTTCCAACAGCGCATAGAACTTTATCTGTTTCGATCGTTTTTTCCGTGTCACCCTCGATCTTCACTCTTAATGAATCATCATCTTCTGTAACGTCTGTTACCTTTGAACCGGTATGGAGATCGAACCTTTTTCTTTTCAATATTCTTTCGGTTTCATCGCTCAATGATTTGTCCATTACTGGCAGGATCCTATCCAATAACTCCACCATGATGATATCCGTTCCCAGTGAAGAGTAAACTGAGGCAAGCTCGACGCCTATATAACCCCCTCCAACAACGACCATCGAGTCAGGCACCTCGTCTATGTACAGCGCGCTCCTACTGGTCATGATGTCGGAATTATCGAAATCTATACCTGGGACTTCGATGGGTTTCGATCCTGTTGCGATTATGATATAATCCGACTTATATATTTCATCACCGACCTCTACTGTATTTTCATCGATTATCTTTCCTTCTCCTTTCAACACTTCGATACCTTTTTCCTCCAATTGATTCTCTATCCCTTTCCTCGATTTCTTAACTGCTCTACTTACTATGTCCTGTATTTTCTCTGTATCTATATCCTTTAACTCGGCTTTCAAACCTTTTCTTCTAGCTCCTTTGATCGCATCGATCCTTTCTGAAACCGATAGGAAAGCTTTTGAAGGTATACATCCCCTATTAGTGCATACTCCTCCAATGGTCCATTTTTCAATTAGCTTTACATCGAAACCGGCTTCAGCAGCGTGTAAAGCGCTCTTATATCCGCCTGGTCCGCTTCCTATAACTGTGACTTTCTCGCTCATCTTATCTTGATAATTCGGAAGTATAGAAGATTATTAAGGTTTTTCATTTTTGAACAAAACCATCTTCTATTATAGATGACAAAAAATGTTTTTGTAAAGGAGAGAACATCATTATGAAGAATATTTGTGCTTTTTACCCCATAGAAAAAAATACACCGATTGCGTAAATACGGTACCGGTCGAAAAACATGAAAAACTTCAGAAACTATGGGGAGAGCCCATACAATGTGGTCGTGGTCCATGGGGGCCCTGGCATTCCAGGTGATGCCGCCCCTTTAGCTAGGGAACTCTCGAAAGAACACGGCATTCTTGAACCTTTACTTTCGGAGGAATCCATAGAGGGTCAGATAGAAGAATTGAAGTCTATCGCCGAGAAAAAGGGGAATACTCCCATCTACCTGATTGGTCACTCCTGGGGTGCTTGGCTAGATTTTCTTTTCACCGCTGAATATCCCAATTATGTCAAGAAGCTGATCATGATAGGCAGTGGACCTCTAGAAACGGAATACGTTGATGATATAATGAAAACTCGATTAGAAAGGTTGAAAGAGAATGAAAAAGAGGAATTTGAGGAGGAGATACGGAAACTCCAAGAATATAGCAAACCGAATAAAAGACCGAACAGGTTGAAGGACCTGATGTCTAAAACCGACTGTTATGACCCTCTAGATCATGATGACGAAGTGATAGAATTTCAGCCGGAAGTCCACAGAAGAGTCTGGAAGGAAGCTGAAAGATTGAGGCGAGAAGATGAGTTGATTGAATTCATGAAAAAGATAGACTGTCCCGTACTAGCCATACATGGAGACTATGACCCTCATCCCTACGAAGGCGTGAAAGAACCTATATCAAGAGAACTAAAGGCTTTTGAATTCGTTCTTTTGGAAGACTGTGGGCATTATCCTTGGTACGAAAAAAATACTCGAGAGGAATTTTTCGAAATCTTAGAAGGAGCGTTAGGGGAGTAATCTCTTCTCCCTGTGCCTGATCAATATCTTTACATGAAGCATAGTTATCGTTGCATCATCGAAAGATCAATCACGAAAGATTTTTAACAACCACCTTTCTATGGCATTATAATTGATAATCATGGAGATGTCCAAGAAAGACGAGTACGAATTCAAAAAAGCGATAGAGGACATCGAGGACCTCAGAGGTAGAGGGACTGAACTGATCTCGTTATATGTCCCTCCAGATAAATCTATACCCGATGTTTCCTCGTACTTGAACGAAGAGATGTCAGAGAGTTCCAACATAAAGTCAAAATCGACTAGAAAACATGTTCAATCGGCTTTGAAGTCCATCTTATCTAAACTTAAATACTTTGACCAAGTACCCGAAAACGGAGTAATCTTCTTTGTTGGACACGTTTCAGCCAGTGGAGACAAGACTGAGATGATCTCCAAGACGGTGGAGCCGCCGGAAAAACTTCAGACTTTCACCTATCGGTGTGATTCTGAATTTTACGTTGAACCCCTAAAGGACATGGTAGGGGAGAGAGAACAGTACGGCCTTATTGTTATAGATAGAAGTGAAGCGACTATCGGCATCTTGAAAGGAAACAGAGTACAAACCTTGAATCACATCCAGTCTATGGTGCCAAGCAAACACTCTAAAGGAGGACAATCAGCCCAGCGTTTCGAAAGAAGGATAGAAAAAGCGGCTCAAGATTACTTCAAGAGGGTAGGGGACAAAGCAAATGGATTACTTCTAGAAGAAGAAATTGACGGAGTATTGATAGGTGGACCAGGAAAAACAAAGGACAATTTCGTAGACGGTGACTTCTTGCACCATGAACTGGAAAAGAAAATAGTAGATACTTTCAACACTGGATACACAGATGAGTACGGACTCAAAGAACTGATGGAGAACGCCCAAGAGACCCTATCGGATCTTGAAGTGATGAAGGAAAAAGAACTGGTCGATAGACTCATGAGCGAGATCAAAGATCCTGATGCCGGACTTGCGACTTACGGCGAAGAAGAAGTGATGAAAGCTCTAAGGATGGGAGCCGTAGATACGCTGCTTATATCGGATGGTATAGATAAAGAGAGGATAGAATACGAATGTCAAGAATGTAGCAGCGAAGGAACCATGACAATAGATACTGATTCTCAGGAAGATCACATGTGTCCTGAGTGTGATTCACAAGTAGAAGTGGTAGATAGAACTGATATGATAGACATTCTTTTCGAAGAGGCGGAAAATGTCGGCACCGACGTAGAGCTTATATCCGACGAGTCGGAGGAAGGTCAACTTTTACTAAATGCTTTTGGAGGAATAGCCGGATTACTTCGCTTTAGGATTAGTTGAGGCGAGTAATATGAGTTACTTGTTTTTAGATTTTAAAAAGAAAATAATCGATAAGATCGAATCCATAGTCGGGGAGGAGAATTTTGAAATAGAAAGACCGCCAGATGAGAAAGGGGATTTCGCACTTCCCTGCTACCCTTTAGCACCTGTTCTTCAAAAGGACCCCAACAAAATTGCAGAAGAAATAGTGGAGGAGATAGAACTCGAAAACTGTGAAATAGAAAGAGTGGGGCCGTATGTGAACTTCACTATAGAGGAGGAATACCTGGCTGAACAAACGATAAAAGATACCTTGAAGAGAGAAGAGGATTATGGAAATTTCTCCTCTAAAGAAAAGAGCATGATCGTGGAGCATACTAGTGCAAATCCTAACGGACCTTTACATGTCGGTCGAGCTAGGAACCCGATAATAGGTGATACGTTAGCTAGAATATTCGAAAAATTAGGATATGATGTGGAAAGACAGTACTATGTGAACGATATCGGGAGACAGATGGCTATACTTACTTGGGGCACATTGAATCTAGAAGAAGGAGATCTTCCCAAACTAGAGAGGGAAAAAGAAGACTATAAGCTCGTCAGGTACTATCAAAAAACCAGTCAGATGTTAGAAGATAATGATGAGCTCGAGGAAGAGATAAAAGGATTGATCAACTCCATGGAAGATGGAAATGAGGAGATATTTGCATCTTTAAAAGAAAATTCTAAAAAGGTTATGGAAGGGATAATTGAATCTTTAGAGAGATTAAATGTTTACTTGGACAGCTTCAAAAACGAATCTGACTTCATAGAGGACGACTCTGTCAAAGAAGCGATCGAAAAAATCTCGAAACTCGAGGATTCTGGTGAAGAAGACGGGGCTCTTTACTATGATGTGGATGAAGATAATAGAACTTTTATAACCCGAGAAAACGGAACCAATCTTTATCCAGCAAGAGACATAGCCTATCATATTTGGAAAGCAGATAGGGCCGATGAACTTATAGATATTCTAGGAGAAGACCATAAGGTGCACGGTAAGTTCATCAAGAACATCCTAGAAACTCTCGGAATTCAACCAGTACCTGACACCGTTTTTCACTCGTTCGTGACTTTTGAAGGAAAAGAGATGTCGACCCGTAAGGGCACCTATGTAACGCTCGACGAATTCATGGATACCGCAGAGGAAAAAGCTAAAGAGGAGATATTGAAAAGAAGAGATAATCTCTCAGACCAAGTAGTCGAAAAAATCGCCGAAAAAGTTGGTATAAGTGCGGTCAGGTATAACATCCTAAAAGTGCAGCCTTCGAAATCTATAGATTTTAGATGGGAAGAAGCTCTCAACTTCCAGGGTGACAGTGCTCCTTTCATACAGTACACCTATACTAGAGCCCAGGGGATACTGGAAAAAACGGATATCGACGTAAACGATGTAAAAATAGATCTTTCAAAATTAGAACAGGGAGAAACCAGATTGTTGAGGAAAATAGCACAGTATCCTATAGCCCTTAAGAGAGCCGGTAGAGATGAAGCGCCCCACAAATTGGCTCGCTACGCTCATGAACTTGCTGCAGAATTCAATCAATTCTACAGAGATTATGCCGTCCTCGAGTCTGAAAAGAAGTTAAACGAAAGACTCGCTATAGTTGAGAGTTTCAAATTCACCATGGCCTCTACTCTAGAAACACTAGGCATGAAAAAACCAAAAAAGATGTAAGAAAAAAAAGAAAAAAGTTTTTTTACTTCAGAGTTTCACTGATTTTGTCCCTGTAGAAATAGAGACCAACTACTATACCTATTATGACTATCGGTATCAGAGCGTATACTAAATATTCTCTCCAAGCTGGTGGACTGACGTCTATCGATCTTTCGATTTCGTTTTCGTTGTCTCCGAATTCAACTTCGCTAGAGTCCGTGATATTCACATTCACATTTTTATCTCCATCACTGTCTGGAGTCCAATCCATCTCAACCATAACTGTTTCTCCATCTTCGATAGTCGTCCTGTTAAGTTTCTCATCGTTCTTGTAGAGTTCAAAGCCATCACTTTCAAAGGTCTCGATTATTTTTCCATCAACTCTCAATGTGACTGTTATATCTTCGGCAGTTTTACCTCCAACGTTCGTTACCTCGGTACTTATGGTTACTTCATCTCCTGTCTGGACATCTGATTTAGAGAAGGTTATCTCACTTATCATCAGATCTGGAGTCGGACCTCTTTGGACCGTCACATTTTTCGATATTTCTTTGAAGTTGCCAGAATTATCAGTGACATTCAAATCTACCGAATACTCACCGAGTTCCTGGAAAGTATAACTGATTATCTCTTTGTTCTCAAAAGATTCACCGATACCTGAAATGGACCAATCGTATTCTAAGTTTCCTTCATATTCTTCGTGAGCTCTCATTTCGCTGGCATTGAAAGTGACCTCTGTGCCTTTCTCTATATTGACTTGAGGTTGATAACTCTCTTGGTCGTCCCATTCCATTTTGAATTCACCGGTTGGTTTGGTTTTATCGCTTACATTCACCGTGATACTTTCCTCTTTGGTATTACCTACACCATCCGTCACGTTCAGTATTACCTCGTATTCTCCAGGTGTACCAAATGTATGAGTTACGTTCATTCCTTCTGATAAGGGTTCCGTGTCTGTAAAGTTCCATCGATAGTTTTTAACGAGACCAGTCTCTGCGTCGGTGATTTCTGCACCGCTGAAAGATATCTCAGTGTCTTCATCTAAGTTCGCAGAATCATCTTTTGCTACCTCATCCACCAATATACTACCAGATGGGCCTTCTTCATCTACCATGAATTTTACTTGATCACTTACGGTATTACCGTTAGTTTGTGGTACTTCAACGGAAATAGTCAACATTCCAGTTTCATTGAATGTCTTAGAGATCTGTTGTCCATCTTTTACCTCGTTTCCTAGTTCCCAATTGAACTCAAGGGCACTGCTCGTGGGATTGGTGTATGTACATTTCAGTTCAGCTTCTTTGCCTTTTCTTATCACGTAGTCATAATCGTATTTGTCTTCGTCCATCTTCATGATCCATGGTGCGGGACTAACTAGCTCGATCTCCGCTTGACCTTCTTCAGATTCTCTGACATCTAAAGTCACCGTTGAAGTTTCTCCGTCTTCCTTCGCCTCGGTTTCTATCTCTAGTTCGGTGTAGTTCATCACATTGACTTTTTCGGGTATATCTTGTGCTCCTCCTTTGTATCTCTCGTAGCCATCAGGAAGACTCATGGTATAATCAAATTCTCGTTGATTTCCAAACATATAATCGTGTTCCACTGTGAAATCCATCACGTATCTATCACTATCGGCATCTAAGTCTCCCATCGCAGTATATTCTTTGTTTGTTTTGAACTCGATTTCATCGCTGAACGCTTCACTAACAGGTCCCGTTTCACCACTTATACCACTGAAAGACATATCCGTGGACTTCTGCTCATAAACGGTCTCATCAACTGTGATTAAGTCATAAGAGGTCGGTAAGTCTTCTGTATATTCCAATCTATCTTTGAAATCTTCTGTTTCATTTTCCTCTAATACCAAGTCACCATCACCAAGTGCTAAATCAATCTGCATGGCTAGGTTGCCTATGTAAGAGTAATCCATCGTCTTCATCTTAGATCCTGCATTCAATGTCCTACTTGTGTCGATAGACATCGTTTCTATTCCATCGAAAGCTATGTCTGTTACGAATTGTTCCGTTCCCGATTCTTTTACTTCACTTCTTCCCAATTTTTCCAGACTATCTTCTTCTAAAGAATCGAGCTCTTTTATCAAAGGCTCATGGCCGGGCGCTTTCACTACCAATGTGTAATTGTATCCCGGGGCCGCTCTGTATCTGAATGTTGGTCCCATCTTAGTCCTGTGCATGACGCCGAGTTCTTCGTTGTAAAGAGTGATATCCAGCATTTCTGTAATACCGCTTCCACTTTCATCTACCAGGTTACCTTCAATTATCGGTCTTTTAGACAATTCAATGTCAAAGTTATTCCTGTTCAATAATACATTTGAAGTGATATTTGGCGAATAGCCCTCTTTATTAACTATGAGCATGCCTTCAAAATCGCTGTATATGTCTATGGTACCTTCGTTACTATTCTCGATTTTTTCAGTGTATTCAAAATTCAAGTCAGTGTCCTTTAGGGTGACAGTGGCGTTCTCTATCTCAGATGGTTCCCCTTCTCCTTTTTCGGTGACCTCTACCGTGATATCTTCATCGAGCACCTCGGATTCGATATCTATATCGCGTATTGAATCTTCCTGACTTGAGAGTTTGAAGGGATCGGTCTTTTCCCTCATGAATGCATTATCATCTCCAACTTGTGAGGGGAATATAATTTCATACCAACCCGCTTTAACATCCGGGAATTGATAATAAGCTTCGGAGGTTTCTACATCCATCGTTTCTCCACTAGATAGATCTCTAAGGGTAATATCCAAATCGGACTGTACACTCACGTTGGTATTAAGGAACCCTTCGATCGTATAAGTCTGGGTCTCATGTTCAGTCGCTTCTACAGGCTGGGCGTTCCATTGCACTACCATCAGTCCCGACACCACCAAAAATAGCACTGCCAGGACGGTAGCCATTTTACTTACTTTTCCAGATTTCATTTATAGTTCCTCCATTAGTGTCTTATTTATATTAGGAGTCAAAGACTGCCGCTTTCATGAGAACACCACCTATAAATATTTTTTTGGAGAGCGAAGATGGTTTTCAATTATTGAAATTAAACATTAAAAGGCTTAACCCACTCAACTACTTAGCTCTCTTTATCGTAAAAACTAAGTTATAAAACCTCATGTTAGGATAGGGTAATATGAAACATAAAAGGAAAAGTAAAAGAAAGAAAAAAGACACCTGTGATGTGAAAGGGTGCGACGATGAAAAAAAGAAGTCGATCCCGAGCAGTAAAGTCACTAAAAAAACCGATCTAGACGTGGATAGTTCCGGTCGAAATTCATATCTTTGTAAGGAACATTACAAAAAATACAAAAAAGCCACGAAGGATGAACGGAGAGCAAAAAGACTGGGATGGGATTGATACATTAAGTTCATCTACCGCCCTCAAAAGAGAATCCTATAAATTAGTAGAATATTAAAATTGGGGAAAACTACTTTAACCTTGATTTGAGTAGATAGGAAAGGAAAGTGGTCCCTGATGTCCCGCCATATTTCGGATGATAAAAATTTGATAAGTCTGGTTGCTCCATTTTTGTTTTTGATCTCTTTCATATTTGATTCTAGCGAAGCCAAAAGAGTCAAACTCCCGAAATCAGAAGTGCTCGGTTCGCAGGAGGAATATATTGAAGAAGATAAAGAGAAAGAAAAAGAGGATTTCCTTTCGAAATATGTCGAGGCGCCTCCGATAGAAAACGAGTCAAGAGAAGTCGTGGAAGTAATACCGGTCAGAGAACCTTATAGCTACTGTCGGATTATCTACGATGACGAAGAAAAAGAATACCTCTATCAAGCCATAGAACCTTCGCTAACAGATAAAGAACAAGATATGATGGAAAAAGTGAAAGACACCTTAGATCGAGCTCTTTCTTATGAATGGAAGACGATGGAAAAAAAGGACAAAGAATCCTTTATCAGAGATGCCGTAAAAAGTTATATACAGAGCAGAAATCTAAAAGTCGATGAAAGAAATGAAGAGCGGGTTTTGTATTACATACTCAGGGACTACGTGAGGTACGGCCCTCTAGATGTTTTGATGAGCGACGAAAAGGTTGAAGATATCTCTTGTGACGGTGTTGGAATACCCGTTTTCATCTATCATTCAAAATATGAGTCCATAAAAACCGACGTGAAATTTGAGAGCAGTGAAAATCTAAACTCTTATATCATCAAACTCGGTCAGCGATGTAATAAACAAGTCTCAGTTTCCACTCCTATCTTAGACGGGACCACTCCAGAAGGTCACAGGGTCCAGGCAACCTATGCTGATGAAGTTTCAACTCGTGGTTCCTCTATAACTGTTAGGAGATTCAAAAAGGAACCTTTCACACCGATCAAACTTATAAAATATAACACCGCTAACGCCGAGATGGTAGCTTATCTATGGTTGATGGTCGAGAACGAGAAGTCATCCATCGTCGCCGGCGGTACTGCCTGCGGCAAAACAGCGACGCTCAATTCCATGACTCTCTTCATACCTCCCGGCCTAAAGATCGTTTCATTAGAAGATACGAGAGAGATAAATCTTCCACACGAAAATTGGATACCGAGCACCACTAGAGCCGGCACTACCATGAGTCAAGGTGAAGGAAAGGATCCTGGCGAAGTAAATATGTATGATCTCGTGAGGAACGCACTGCGTCAAAGACCAGATTACATAATTGTCGGAGAGGTGAGAGGTGAAGAAGCTCATGATATGTTTCAGGCTATGGCCACGGGCCACGTAACTTACAGTACGATGCACGCGGACTCTGTCCAGTCCATGGTCCATAGGCTAGAAAATCCTCCAGTCAACTGTCCTAGAGTTTTACTCACCGCGTTAAGATTCGTGGTCATCCAGAAATTCGCAAGGATTAACGATGAACGTGTGAGGCGAATTCAAGAGATAACTGAAATAGTAGCCTTCGAACCCGAAAGCGATGAATTGATCACAAATACCGTATTCGAGTGGGAAAGAGAGACCGACAGCTACAGCTTCAAGGGGCACAGCTATAACTTCGATGAGATTATGACCGCTAAAAATTGGACCCAAGAAGAGATGATGGGAGAATTCGAAAATAGGGTGGAAATAGTCGAATATATGGCCGAAGAAGATATGGTCAATTATAAAGATATATCAAAAATCGTGACTTCATATTATAAAGAACCAGAAGAGACTTTGGCAAGAATAAGAGAAGAGAGGGATGAGAAAGATGGCTGAATGGAAAGACGTTTTTAGCGGTTTTGAATTCAAGGACAGCTCCTATCTATCCTCTAAAAGAGCTGAAGCCGGTGAAGAAATCGAAAAATACGGCCCTCACGTCCAAAGGTTGCCAAAGGATACGGTTCCCGATTATTTAGATCTAACAAATTACCAGAAATTCTGCCTTAAAATGATGGGTCCTTTCGTAAAAGGGAAAGGAGTAGAAGACGAGGAATTAAAGGATGATCTTCTCAAGGCGCATATGAAAATAAGGGTGGAAGAATACATAGCATACGTATGGATGAGTACTCTCTTAGCAGCAATCGGCGGAATAATCGGCGGAGTAACAATAGGTCTGATTCTTTCTCAGGTACTGGGTATATTCGGTGCGTTAATAGGAGTAGCTGTTGGGGTATTAACTCCCATAGCAACCTATATAGGTTTACAATTTAGACCTTCAATGAAAGCTAATAGTAGAGGGAACAAAATAGATAAAAAATTGGCCGCCGCTATGAGTTTTATAGCTTCTATGGCATCTGCCAATATAAATATAGATATGATCTTCAAAGAATTGGCTAAACAACCACTTTACGGAGAAATATCCGAAGAGGCGAAATGGATTACTAGAGATACTGAAATACTCGGTATGGACATCCTTAATGCACTTGATAGGGCGTCGGATAGATGTCCTTCAGATAATTTTAGAGAATTTTTACAGGGGGTAGTGACCACATCCACGTCTGGTGGAAAATTGAAGCCCTACTTTACCAGCAAAATGGAAGAGTATCAAAACGAAAGGAAACTGCAGGTTCAGCAGAACATGGAAACTTTGGGGATGCTCGCTGAATCTTTTGTGACCGTCGTGGTGGCATTCCCTCTCTTCCTCGTAGTCATCATAGCTATCATGTCGTTGATGGGAGGTATGGGCGGTGGAAATCCTCTTCCATTCCTTTATGCCGTGGTCGGTCTAATGATCCCAGGTTCACAGGTCGGATTTATCTTTATAATATGGTTGGTTAACCAAGATTAATTGAGTGATAATATGGCAGAAGATGAAAGAAAAACTGGATTTGAAAAGGCCTTAAATCTTGGGTATGCTAAAGAAGTATTGATAATATCCTCAATAGGAGCGGTAGCTTTGACATTTATAGGCCTCCTTTCCGCTGTAGGGGTTAAAGCCATCCCACTAGATATTTTGGATTGGGGGATGTTGGCAGCTATGACTTTTTTTGGCCCCTTCGGTTTTTATGTGAGTCATAAGCAAAAACAGATCAAAATGATAGAAAGAAGGCTCCCAGATTTTCTTAGAGATGTTTCTGAGGCCGGAAGATTCGGTATGACCTTGGCTGATGCGATAGTCGTGGCTTCAGGAGGACGATATGGAAAGCTTACACCAGAAATTAAGAAGATGGCCGCCCAAATACAATGGGGTGTTCCCGCCAACAAAGCTTTAAGTTTGTTTTCGGAGAGAGTGAACACGGATCTTGTTAATAGAGTCGTCGCTATAATTACCAAGGCGAACGAGGCAGGAGGTAACGTTGCCGACGTCTTAAACATGGTTGCTCAGGACGCGAAAGAGGTTCACAGCTCTGAAGACGAACAGAAGATCGCCATGACTTCTTATCTCGCCGTGATTTACATATCCTTCGCGGTCTTCATCGTTGTCATAATTATCTTAAATACCCAATTTTTGGCTCAGATGGCTCAAGCCGGTTCAGCTGTCGGTGGCGCCGGATCCGAAGCACAAGGTCCTCAAGCTGTAGAGATACAGACTCAGAGGATTCCAAAAATTCAGTATATTTTTGCCCTGTCAGTATTTGCCCACGCTGTTGGAGACGGGATCGTCGCGGGTGTCTTACAGAACGGAAAGATAACGAACGGAATGAAGCATAGTTTTATCCTGCTACTTATAGGATTTTTAACTCTTAGAGTATTGTTCGGAGGAATAGGACTGCTAGTGTGAGGTAAGATTTATGGCTACGAACATCGGAGAAAAGTTGAAAGATATGATAAACAGCACCTCTAGACCTAAAAAAGTCTATCTCCCTTCAGAAGAGGAAAGTTCACCAGATTACACCGAAGAGATAACAGAAATACCAAAGATCGCAGAGGAAAACATGAAGGAGATAGAGATCAACGCGGTCGAAGAACCTTACACTTATGTGAGGATAAAATACGATAATACTTCAAATGAATATATTTACGAAGTGATCGAACCTGAACTTACGGAAGATGAAGAAGAAGTGCTGAAAGCTGTTAATGATAGATTGATCGATAGAGTAGAATTAATAGACTTGGAAACTGATGAAGAGAAAAGAGAGTACTTGGAACACAAAGTGAGCAACATATTAAGGGATCTCGATGTGGAACTGGCCCCTGTATCCAAAGAGAGGATAATGTACTACGTTAGGAGGGACTTCGTAGGTTATGGCTCGATAGATGTAATAATGAAGGATCCAAATCCTGAAGATATCTCTTGCGACGGTGTAGGAATCCCTATTTACGTATTCCATAGAAAGTATGGTTCGATGAAATCTAATGTAAAATTTGACGACGCGGACGAGTTAGATAATTATGTCATCTGGCTAGCCCAGCGAAGTGGAAAGCATATTTCCGTAGCGGATCCCATGCTGGACGCTACCATGCCCGACGGTTCTCGACTGCAGGAAACTCTCGGCACCCATATCACACAAAAAGGGTCTTCCTTCACGATAAGGAGGTTCGAAGAGGAACCTTACACACCTATAAATCTAATCAAATTCCAAACCTTCAATCCCGAGATGATGGCTTATGCTTGGATAGCTATAGAGAACGGTCAGTCTATGCTTATCTGCGGAGGTACCGCTTCGGGAAAAACCACTACCTTGAACGCTATCCTTTTATTCATTCCTCCCCAAGACAAGATCGTCAGTATAGAAGATACACGTGAGCTTAACCTTCCTCATGACAACTGGGTTCCGTTGCTCACTCGAAGCGGTTTCGGTGAGAGAGACGAAGATACTGGAAAAAGAGCCGGCGAGATCGACATGTACGAACTCCTTCAAGCCGCCTTAAGACAGCGTCCTCAATACCTCATGGTCGGCGAGGTGAGAGGCGAAGAAGCTTACGTAGTTTTCCAGGCTATGGCTACAGGAAAAAGTGCTTACACGACTTTCCATTCAGAGGACGTTCAGACCATGGTCAACAGGATGGAGAACGATCCTATCAATCTTCCTAGAGCTCTCATCGGAGCTCTTGACATTGTTATAATGCAGTCCAAGGTAAAGGTCGGAACCAAGATGGTAAGACGGATAAAAAATATCACAGAAGTGGTCGGTCTGGACCCGGATACTGAGGAACTCGTCACGAACAAGGCATATACTTGGAATCCCGCTGACGATTCATATAATTACAGCGGACATAGTTACATATATGATAAAGTAGCTCAATCTAAAAATTGGACTCAAAGGGAGATGGAGAGAGAGGTAAAAAGACGAAAGAAAGTCCTCGATTATATGGAAAAAGAAGAGATATTCAACTATAAAGACTTCGCACATATTATTTCCTCATATTATAGGGACAAAGAAAAAGTGCTAGAAAAAGTGAAAAAAGAGTTAGATGAAAAGAAAAGAGAGAAATATAGAAATGAGTGATTGGTGATAGATGATGAAAAGGATGAGGAAAAAAATCAAGGACTCCAACAAAGGTGTTTCTACTACTGTAGGAACAATTATGGCCATGTTGATATTTCTGAGCGTATTGTCCTTGATAACTCAGCAGTATGTCCCCGTCTGGATGGAAGATAATGAAGCTTATCATATGGACGAAGTCAAAGGACAATTTGCAGACATGAAAGGCGATATGGACAATTTGATAGTTACCGACCAGAAAAATTACCCTCGATATTCATCCATCAATCTAGGAACTCAAGGAGTTCCACTTTTCGCGGGAGCTAGTGGCGGAAGACTGAAATTCGAGCCAAAATGGGGTGAAACAAATAAGGGTTTGAGTATAGAATTTGGCGAGGATGACCTTTCTCCCAGCTCAGGTAACATCACTTACGAAGCATACAATAGAGAGTTCGAATCTCAAACCGTTGTGTATGAACATGGTGCGATAATCCTGGAACAGAGCGATGGTGCAGTGATGAAGGCTCAGCCTCATTTATCAATAGAGGAGAATGAAGGAGCTTATAGCATGAGCTTGACGATGGTCGATCTAATAGGAAATGAGAGATCCATAACGGGAACGGCTAGAGTCGGAGTGACCACTGAACTGGTCAGCTCCTTCAGAAACGATTACCAACCTTCCGATACGGTCTATCTGAACCTTACTACCGCCTATCCAGATGTTTGGACTAGGTATCTGAATTCCACAGATATCGAGGTTGATTCATACGACGGAAATACGATCGAGTTGGAAATAAATAATGTCTCCGATCTCCAGATTATAAAAGCTAAGATGGAAGTCGAACTAACAGTTTAAAACTTTTTTCCATTTTTAATTATTATATAAACCCATACATTGGTTTTATTAATCTTGACTTCTATGATTAAGCGATGACTCATTACGAGATAATCAGGCTAGAGGAAGACGGTAAGATAGAATTGCCTTCCAACTCAGCATACGAGCTGGGAGCATCGAAAGGCGCTTATTTTCTGCTTGAAGTAAGTCCTGAAATCAAGGAAGCCCGGTTGGAAAGGGTTGCGCTACCCGACAAGGAACTGGTAGAATTCGAATTCATCCTGAAGAACGAACCCGGCGTTCTTTCGACTATAAGCGGGATATTCGCAGAGCACAATGTAAACATAATGTTTAATGAAACGGAAGACGTTAACTCAGAACAGGGGATTCTCATCTCTATAATAGATGTTAACAACATGGATGTAGACTTGGACGAGTTGATCGAGGAAGTGAATAAACCGGACGAAGTGATAGAAGTATCAGTCAACATGTGTAATTGAAAAGTTGAGTATTTGGTCGATAAATTCCGTTAAAATATAAAGATTAATTTACTTCTAAAGGATGAGGATGAATTTTAAAATGAGGCCCTCAAAAAGTACGAAAAAGAGGAAAAATATAGTCATCACAACTATCACGGCTGTGTAAAAGTTGATCTGCTTACCGAGGCCATTCATATTCTCTTCATAAAACTTTGGAAGATTCCGTTCTAACAGCCCCGAATATTCTAATATAGGAAAAATTAAAATGGCAGAGGATATCAATATGACATCTAGCAATTTAAATTTTAGATTATAATAAATTCCAAAAACTACAGTTAGGAGAGCTATCAAGGAAATTATAACTTCTTCTAAGCCGATATCAATCTTCTTATCGCCTCGAAGATCAAATAATTCATAGTTGAACATAGTGAAAAGAGTAAGGGTCCCTATAGATCCTAAATAAAAAAGATAGACTTCAAATCCGGAGAGTGCGGTCAGAATATTATATTTTGCGTATCCTCCCAAAAGAGGTGAAATCCCTCCTATCCCCAGACTTAACAGGATTATCGGTATTATCAATATTTTCTTATTTTTCAATGATAACCTATTGATCTTTTTGTGCCCTTTAGAGCTTATCAGTATACCTACACTCAAAAATAGTCCGGATTTTACCAGGGCGTGAGCTAACACATAGATCGACACTGCGTATATATTCAGTGTAGATATACCAATCAACACGAAACCCATCTGAGAAACAGTTGAATAAGCCAATAATTTCTTGACATCGTTCTGAAATAGAGCTAATATGATTCCAGATATCATAGAGGTGAAAGCTACCACCATCAAGGGCAGGGTCAAAAATTGAACGGAAGTATAATGCACAAATAAGATCATACCGTATATGGGGACTTTTACCGAAACCCCTGATAGTAAAGCGCTTACGGGAGTGTCCGCCTTAGAATGTGCTCCTGGAAGCCAAAAATGTAGAGGGAAAATACCGGCTTTGATGATAAGTGCGATAAAAGCTATACTTATCGCAGCTTTTATCTCCTTACTCATCACCAAATTCTGTTGGATCAGATGAAAATTTAGATATCCGGTTTTCACGTAGATCAAACCGATCGAGAAAAAGAAGAAAAAAGACGAAAGAAGATATAAAACTAGGTATCGAAATGAGGCTAATTTGGATTTTTCTGAAGATGAACTAGCTACAAGTATAATAGCGGAAATAGAGGCTATCTCCATATAGACGGCGAAATCGAAAAGGTCTCTTGCAAGAAAGCTGCCAAGTACTCCTCCATAAAGGAGAAGTATGAGGATGAACTTAGAATGTTTGTCAACATTTCCTTCTTGCTTTTGAGTTTTATCAAAGTAATTTAAACTGTACATCGCAACCATCGGAAATACTATTAACGCTGCAAGAAGAAAAAAATAGTTTACTTGGTCTATAGCGACTTCGATACCGGCGATCCTTCCCCATCCCCCTAAAATCCTATTTACAGGGAGGTCATCTATCTCTAAGATAAAAACCGGTATAGGAGAAAATATTCCCAATAGAAACAATCCTTCCCTGTATATCCTATCTACACCTAAATACGTAGATATAGTAACCAAAAATGCAAATAATATAGGCAAGACCACGATCAACGGTATCACTCATCACCCCTCCTTGTGGAGTCAAGAGAAGGTCTCGTCTTTATCAGTATCTCTTTTATTCCGATCATTCACGAACCCCATCCTATAAGATAGAAAACACTTCGGAAATATCTTTAAAAAGTACGACAATAAGAAACAAGATATTAAAGAATACAAAAACTGCAGTGTAAAAATTGATCTGCTCTGCTAGACCTCTCATGTTTTCTTCGTAATATTTAGGTATCTTCCATTCCAGTATCCTCAAATATTTTAGTCCTAGAAAAACCACAATGGCTGTGACCAGCAGGAGAATATCCATCCTATGCAATTTTGGATAATAATAGACCCCAAAACCGATAGTCAGGAGTGCAAAAAGAAAAGCTACAGTACTCTCTAACTGGTAACCTTTTTCAATAAAGTTTTGATCTCCTGATTTGAAAAGCATGTAATTCAATTTTGAAAACGATATCAATGTGCCTATCGAACCCGCGTATAGAAGGTAAATTCCGATACTGCTGAATTCAGTCATTATCTCATGTTTTCCGAAAGCTCCGATCAGAGGAGAGATGCCTCCGATAGCTAGACTCAATATTACCACGGAAGCTATCAAAATCCTTCTTCCACCGAATGAGAGCTTTTTTAAATCTTTAGTTCCGTAGGAAGAAACCAAAACTCCTATAGAAAGAAATAGACCTGATTTGAAAAGTGCGTGAGCTAACACGTAATGGGCCGCCGCATAAACGTCTAAAACCGAAACTGCTATCAACACGATCCCCATCTGGGAAACAGTGTGATAGGCTAACAATTTCTTAGCGTTTTTTTGGAGAAGCGCCATGATAATACCTAGGATCATAGAGGCAAAGGCAACAACGATCAAAGGATAGGTCAAAAACCCAACATTCGTGTGTTGTAAGAATAATACCATGCCGTAAACGGGTACTTTTACCGTTACTCCTGAAAGGAGAGCACTCACAGGGGTATCCGCTCTTGAATGTGCCTCGGGAAGCCAGAAATGCAGCGGGAATATACCGGCCTTCGTAATCAACGCTATAAAGGCCACTGCTATAGCGACTTTTATTTCTCTGTCCATCACCAGATTATGCTCGATCAGATGAAAATTGAGATAACCTGTTTTGACATATATTATACCAATCGAGAAGATGAAGAAGAATGATGAAAGGAGATACAGAATCAAATATCGGAACGAGGCTAATTTTGATTTTTCAGTAGATGAACTAGCCACAAGTATGATCGCTGAGATAGAAGCTATTTCCATATAAACCGCGAAATCGAAAAGATCCTTACTGATGAAACTTCCTAATACTCCACTATAAAGTAAAAGTATTAGAGTGAATTTTGAGTATTTAGACACTAATCCCTTCCTCTCGTGAGATTTATCGAAATAATTCAAACTGTAGACCGCCACCAATGGAAATACGATTAAGGCCGCTAAGAGGAAGAAATAATTCACCCCGTTTATACCGACTTCTATCCCCGCTATCCTGCTCCAACCTCCGATTACAGTGTTGACCGGCAGCTGTTCTAAGTTCAATATGAATACAGGTATAGGAGAAAATATCCCTACTAGAAACAATCCTTCTCTGTATATCCTAGCTACATCGAAATATGTAGATATAGTGAACAGAAATGCAAATAGAAGAGGCAAAGCTACGATCAGCGGTATCAATCTTCATCCCTCCTCATCCTTATAATCAGAGCCAAAGCGAAAGAGGTGATCGCCACATCGATAACGAGAGTTGTCAACATAAGCGTAGCGGGAAGAGGATCGACCATATCTGCATTGGGGATCAGTGGTGCCTTTCCACCCTGTACATATCCCAGGCTCGTGAAAAAGAGCACCACTCCAGTAGAGATGATATTGATAGAAATCACATGTTTTATAAGATCGGTTTTGACCATTAGACCATAAAGGCCAACGAGAATAAGAGCAATACCGGCCTTTTCAGCCGTGAGATATCCCGCGGTTATCGATTCAATCACTTTCCGACCACCTCGTCAGAGTGTAAAAAAGCAGAACGAACGCCGATCCTATCTTCAATCCGATCGCTATGTTGAATATCACGACGGTACCTCCACTAAATAACGTACCTGGTTCTCCACCTTTAATGAAATTCAAAAAGAAGGCCCCGAAGAAAAGACCGGCTATCGCCATTAAGAGGATCAGCACAGCTGAAAAACTTTCGATCTTTTTCGCCAGATCGACTCTAAATGTTTCTTTGACCGACTTGTAGCCGTGAGAGGTGATCAACAAGATAACGCTCACCGCGAGGATAACCCCGCCCTGGAAACCCCCTCCGGGATTGATATGGCTAAAGACTAATAGATATGCTGCATAAGCTACTAGGAAAGGTGCTAGAAGTTTCGAACTTTTCCTGACGATAAGTGACATCTTCATTCTTTATCACCTCCTAAGATTGAGTAAACTCCGAAGAGAGCGATGAAAAGGGCTAGCGCTTCGCCCAAGGTGTCATAAGCTCTCCAATCAGTGAGCACCGCAGTTACAAGGTTTTCTACACCAACGTCTTCCCAATTGTCCACATAGTGATCGTAGCTTCCACTCCCCTCCCTAGAGTAATCTAAAGGTAATAAAAGTGAAGCTAGAACCAATATAAGAACAAAGGCAACTAATCTCTTTTGGATAATATCCCCTCCTGGATGGTGTATATGAATATCCCGATTATCAAAGCCCCTACGACTATGGCTGAAAGTGCTACGTCGGGTGCTTTGAGTAGAAAAAGACTGATAACCAAAAGAGTCTGGAGAAGTGCGAATCCTATGACGGCTTGCAAGAGGTCCTCTTCCTCCACGATCACGAGGGCCAAGATTATCATACCGATTAGAATAAACTCATGGATTATCTTTATCATACATATCCACCACCACGATCGGTCTAATACCCCATTTGTGTCCACCTCTAGCTATCGCATGGGAGAGCATGGGATTGATCATCGCTATGAGAAAGATCAATACCAATATCTTTATCTTTATAACCCACGGCGTGGTCAACATCGCTGCCGCGATCAGTATCGTCATAGCTCCTCCAGTATCTGTCTTAGAAGAAGCGTGCAGACGGGTATACATGTCGGGAAAGCGAAGAATACCTACCGCTCCGAATATCATTATTAAGTTTCCTAGTATGAGAAGTATCATCTCTATTATGATGCTTCTCCCCTCCTTTCAAAGTGTTTAGCCAATATCAAACCGCCTACGGTGTTGACCATCAAAAGTACGATAGCCAAATCGATTAAAAAGTATTCTTCTAATATGATCGAGAATAGAACGATCACTACGACTATCTTCGTGGTTATAGTATTTAGACCTATTATACGGTCGGGCTGTGTCGGACCGAAAACCACTCTATAAAATAAAACGAAGCTCGTAACGAGCAATATCACCATCGTCCACCAAAGTGGATCTACCAGAAGATTTTCTTCAACCATCTTTCCACATCTCCTTTTATCTCGTTTCCGGCCTCTTCCAGGTCCATAGTCTTTAGGTCTATCCAGTGGACGTAAAGATTCGTTCTATCCAGCTTCTTATCTACATCGATTGTTAATGTACCTGGGGTCAGCGTTATAGAATTCGCTAATATAGTAGTGCCCGTATCCGAGCGGAGGTCCGTGTTTATCTTGACTATACCCGGATTGATGTCCATGAAAATAGCGTGTTTGACGACTTTCAGATTACTTTCGACGAGCTGGAAGATCATTATAAATATGTATTCAGGTACCTGAATGAACATTAGATACAGGACTTTTTTACCCAAAGTGCCTTCGACTCTCAAGTCGTCGGTCAGATTCTCATACATCATGTTCGATATTATGAGAGAAACTGCTCCCCCGACTATGATGTTCTGCCAAGAGAAGTTTCCACTGACTATCAACCAGAATGTGAGCACCACTATCCAAGTTATCACTATCTTCTCCCATCTGGGCAATTTCTTGCTCAGTTCTTTCTCCGGCATCTGCTTTTTCTTTATCTCTTCAACTCTCTGTTTGAGATAGAAAGGCATCCTGCTCATTTTTGCCCAATCCACAAACTATGTTCTACTTTTTATCTTTTCGGGAAGGCAGTATATAAAATCTAAAATATATGAACTCTATTCAGAGAAAAAAAGATGATTTTTTATTAAATATTCATCACGACTTAATGGTCTTTAGCCCAGCTGTATTCACGCCTTTTAGATGATTCTCCGAATCCACAAGCTGCACAACGGCCTTTTTTAACGTTATATGCTTTCTTGCCACAGCGTCTACACGGTATATGCGATTTGCCAGATGTTTTTTTACCTTGAGATGGTGTTCCTTTACCCATGTTATTCACTTCTCCTACGGTGAAACGTAAACTACATTATCCCCTCTAACAAGGGCCCTGTCCATTTCTCTTGTTTTTTCTCCATCGATAAATTCCTTGACATCTTCCATCACTAGGTTTAGATGGGGATCATACCCGTCCAATTTACCTCTGTATTCCTTACCGTACTTCAACTCGACTATCACGTTGCTTCCCAAGTTGTTGTTCAGGACTGTGAGGGGCCTATTATCAGTCATCAAGTGATTTATCGAGTACATGTACTTAAATCTAATCCTTCATATCGCCCGAATAACCGAAAAACTATTTTGATATGGCTCGATAATCAAAAAGATGTCAAATTTCATAGTCCTAGAAGGTATAGACGGATCAGGAAAGTCGAGTGTGGCCGAATCATTCAAGAATGATCACAAAGATGTGTATCTGACCAAAGAACCAACAGAGACGGATATAGGAAATTTCGCTCAAAAAATAGCCCACGAAAAAACACCTGCTTATCTTGATCTTTTTCTATATCTCGCGGATAGAGTTGAACATATCGAGGATATAAAGAGCGTGTTGGATGAAGAAAAACCGGTGCTATGTGACAGATACTGGGGTTCTACCGCAGCCTATCAAGCGGCTAACGGGGAAATAAATCTCCAATATGTTGAAGACGTTCAGAGACCGTTCGTCTTAGAACCGGATTTGACCGTTCTTTTTGATCTAGATCCCCAGGTATCGTTAGAGAGGATCACCGATCGTGAAAAAAAGAGCAAGTACGAGAGGACCGAATTTTTAAAAAAAGTGAGAAACAACTATTTGAAACTAGCGGACAAGTACGGGTGGGAAGTAATAGACGCTGAAAATAGTCTTGAAGTAGTAAAAAAAGAGTTCTATGATCTGGTAGAAAAGTACATCTGATTGAAAACTCTATTTAGTGAGAAATTTAGAGAAATTATTATTAAAATTAAGGAAAGGGGTTTGGTTTTAGGCGTTTATTTACATTCCGCCCATCGGGGGCATTCCGCCGCC
>CAZPCW010000003.1:42776-67788 GCA_964585175.1 uncultured Thermoplasmata archaeon | reverse complement strand
GGATCGAATTGATGCAATCATGGAGAGCGAGCGGTGGAATCTCCGATTCACACCTAATCGCGAGGAATACCTTCCGATCCGTAGTGAAAACGAGGATCGAATTGATGCAATCATGGAGAGCGAGCGGTGGAATCTTCGATTCACACCTTATCCCGAGAACTTGCTTCGAGGGAGAAGAGGACGTTAGTCCTCTAGGATCCCGAGAACTTGCTTCGAGGGAGAAGAGGACGTTAGTCCTCTAGAACTAGTCAATAACCCTCTAGAAGTTAAAAAAGTCGGGTCATTGACTATAATTAGGTCATTCCTAAAGATTATAAATCTCAGAACGTATGAGGGGATGGAATCATAAGGAGGGCCGCATGAAAGGGACTGTTAAATTCTTCGATCCATTGAAAGGTTACGGCTTCATCGTACCTGACGAGAATAAGAAGGATCACTTCATTCACAGAAGTGAGATATCGGAAGGTGTTTCCCTTGATGAAGGTGATAGAGTCGAATTCGAGAGCGAGAAAGGAGAACGAGGGTATCAAGCTTTGAACGTTAAGAAGATAGAGAGCTAATAATTTTGAAAGGTAGACGCTCTTGAAAAATAAGGGAATGATTTTTATATTTTATTTTGTAGTTTTAACCTATGAGGGTAAAAATCCAATGTCGATAAAAACTCTTCTCGTTGACGATGAGAAGTCCTTGCTGGAACAGGCTGAGATTTTTTTGGAGAATCAAGACCAGGAGATAGAAGTTCTGACAGCTCCATCCGCTGGAGAAGCACTAGGGATGTTGGATGAAGAAGACTTTGATGTGATCGTCTCGGATTATCAGATGCCCAGGATGAACGGTTTAGAACTCTTAAAAGAGATAAGAAAAGGAAGAAACAGTGATATCCCCTTCATAGTTTTCACCGGGAAAGGGAGAGAGGAAGTTGCTATCAAAGCCTTAAATCTCGGAGCGGATAGATACCTGCAGAAAGGTGGAGACCCTAAATCACAATATGGAGTACTGGCAAAATCGATAAACCAGGAATACAAACACTGGAAATCTAAAAGGAAGTGGAAAGAATCTGAAAAAGAAAAATCGATAATTTTAGAGAGCACCTCTGATAAAATTGCATACCACGATCTCGATCACAACATAACTTGGGCGAATAAATCATACTTAGAGGCTGTTGAAAAGAATCTAGAAGAAATCAAAGAAGGTAAATGTTACAATATCTGGTACGGGAAGGATGAACCCTGTGAAGGTTGTCCGATTGATAGAGCCTTAACTTCCGGTGAAACAGAGAAAGGGGAGATATCACCTTCTGAAGACGATAAGTATTGGTTGATGACGGGGACACCGGTAAGAAATGAAGAAGGTAATATAAAGGGTGTTCTCGGAAGCAGCTTAGATATAACAGAAACGAAGAAGGTAGAAAAGGAACTCGAAGAAAAAAATCGTTTCCTCCAAAACTTTCTTAACAATATTCCCGGAACTGCTTTTCGATGTCTTAAGGACGAATATTACACCATGAAGTTCTTAAGCGAAGGATTTGAAGAATTGACTGGTTATGAAAAAGAAGACATTATTGATAATCAAAGAGTATCTTTTAAAGACCTAATAATCGAGGAAGACAAACAAAAGATAAGAGAAAAAATAGAAGATATCTCTAAAGGAGATAGCTACAAAGTCACATATAGGATGGAGGACTCGGACGATGAGATTAATTGGGTCTGGGAACAGGGGAAAGTGGTTGAATCGGATGAGGAGAGTCAATACCTTGAAGGCATCATATTGGATATAACCGAAAGAAAGGAAGCCGAGGAACGTATCAGGGAGGACCATGAGAAACTTGAAAAGCTGCATGAAAAAGTTGGGGATTTAGGAAAATGTGAGAGTGAGAAGGAGATCTGTGATGTGGTGATTGAGGCTTCAGAGCATATTTTGGAATTTGAAGTCTGCGGAATAGACTTTGTAGAAGAAGGTGAGTTCGTTCCTATTTCGCTCTCAACTGAGATAGATGATGGTTTTATAAGAAGGGATGTCGAAGAGGCGGGCATTAGCAAAAAAGTGTATCGTGATAAAGAGAGTTTACTGATTAAGGATAGAAGGGAAATAGATTATTCTAAGCCGGTCGTAAGTGATTACAGATCATCTATTACCATACCTATGGGTGATTTCGGCATATACCAGGCATTGTCGACTAAAGTCAGTACCTTTGAGGAGCAGGATATGGAACTCGCCGAGATATTGGTTAATCATGCCACTGAGGCCATTAACCGTTTGAGGTCTGAGGATAAATTGAAAAGGAGTAAGCAAAAAATAGAAAGATTGCATCAGGCTAGTGCTGAAATAGAGGTATGCCAAACCGAAGAGGAAGTCTATGAATGTGCGGTCAAAGCGGCGGAAGATATACTAGATTTCGATATGTGTGGTTTTGATGCTGTTGAAGGTGATAAATTCGTCGTAAAAGCGACCTCCTCGGACATACCGAAAGAAGGGTATATAGATAAGCCGATAGAAGAGGGGGGAACTAGTAAAAGAACCTATTTGAATCAAGAATCCTATCTTATAAACGATCTCAGGAATGATGAAAATGCTAAGCCGGTTAAAAGTGATTACAGATCGATTATAAGTTTACCTGTCGATGAATACGGGATATTCCAGGCAGTGTCTACGGAGACTGACCATTTTGATGAAAATGATCTCAAAGAAGCGGAACTCCTCATCAGCCATGTTACCGAAGCCTTGAAGAGGTTAGAAACAGAGGAAAGAGAAGAATTTCTCCATTCACTCCTCAGGCATGATGTGGGAAACAAAAACCAGTTGATCAAAGGATATCTTGAGATGATGAAAGATTACGATCTTTCCGATGAATTGAGGAGATTTTTAGAGAAAGCTGAAGGCGTCTTAGAAGATAGTTCAGAGATAATCGGGAAGGTTAGAAAGCTTAGAAAGATAGAAGAGGAAGAGGAGATAAGTGAGTCGAGTTTGAATTTGGTGATGGAAAAAGTATTGTCTAGATATGAAGATCAACTTCAGGAGAAAGGAATAGATATCAAAGTGGATGAGGATGATTGTAAAGTGAAAGGCGGCACTTTAATGGAAGAACTTTTCTCCAATTTGATAGAGAATTCGATCCAACACTCAGATTGTGATAAAATTAAAATTTGCATCAAAACTGAAAAAAATGAATGCATAGTGACCGTAGAAGATGATGGTGATGGTGTTCCTGATAAATTGAAAGACAAGATATTTGAAAAAGGGTTCAAAAGTGGAAAAAATGCGGGGACCGGATTAGGATTGTACATGGTGAAAGAGATAGCTAGGAGTTACGATGGAACCGTAGAAGTTAAAGATTCTGAGATGGGTGGTGTGCGATTTGATGTATCTTTGGAGAAGGTAGATACGTGAAATTTTCTCATTATTAGATTTTTTTGTATTTCTTGAGAAGTCGTTTGATTTGGATGTGAAGATTTTATATATTCTTATCATCATTTGAAATTGTGTAGTTGAGGGCGAATAATGTCGATAAAGACTCTTCTAGTCGATGATGAGAGAGCGCTATTAGAACAAGCAGAGACTTTTATTGAGAATATAAACGATGAAATAGAGGTTTTCACAGTTTCTTCCGCTGAAAAGGCCCTAGAAATGATGAATGAGAATGATTATGACTTAATAGTTTCGGATTACCAGATGCCAGTGATGAATGGGTTAGAATTTTTAGAAGAGGTTAGGGAAGAAAGAAATATCGATATTCCTTTCATTGTGTTCACTGGCAAGGGTAGAGAGGAAGTCGCGATCAAAGCATTGAATTTGGGGGCCGACAGATACATTCAGAAAGGAGGCGATCCAAAGAGTCAGTACGGTGTTTTAGCGGATGCGATAGCTCAGGAGCACGAAAGCCGACAATCTGAAAGGAGGTTGAGAGAATCGAAGGAGGAACTCAGGGAGAGCCGTAAGAAGTACAAGAAGATTTTTGAGGAAACGCCTCTTGGTGTTTTCCATTATGATGAAAGAAGTGTCATAACAGAATGCAACGATAAATTTGTTGAGATTATGGGTTCATCTCGAGAGAAATTAATAGGACTAGACATGTTGGATGAACTTGAAAATGAAAAGGTCGTAGAGGAGATTAGAAACTCTTTAGAAGAAGGCGAAGGTTATTATGAAGGAGAATATACCTCTGTAACCGCTAGTGAAACGAGCGCTCTTAGAGGATTTTTCAAAGGGATCCAAGGAGATGAAGGAGAAATCGATTCAGGTATAGGTCTAGTAGAAGATATCACTGAAAAGAAGGAACACGAGCAAAACTTAAAACGGAAAGAGATATACCTAGATTATACCCCCGCCTACATCAATGTTGTTGATGAAGAAGGAGAAATAAAATACCACAGTTATCCCTCTAACGAGACTATCGGTCTAGATCCAAGTAAATTTATGGGGGAAGAAGCGATCGAATTCGTTCATCCCGACGATAGAGAAAAAACAATGGAGATGTTTTCCAAGGTCTTAGAAAACCCCGATGAAGAATTCAGAACGGAATTACGTGGTGAATTTGAAGATGGCTGGAGATGGCTCGAAGTAAGAGCGGTTAATCATCTAGATGACTCTGAAATAAATGGAATAATAATTATCGCTCAAGATATAAGCGAGAGAAAGAAGATAGAGAAAGAGATAAGGTATCGAGAGAAGTTAGAGAGGATTATCACTGAAGTTTCTACAGGTTTGATGAATGTCCAAGTGGAAGAAATCGACGAAAAGATAGACCAGGCTTTGAAAAAGATCGCAGAGTTCGCAGGTGCCGATCGCAGTTATTTTTTCCAGTTCTATGAAAATTTAGAAAAGATGGATATGACGCACGAATGGTGCTCTGAAGGTGTGGAACCACAGAAGGAAAACATGCAGAATTTTTTCACCGATAACATTCCCTGGCTGATGGAGAATGTTAAAAAGTTCGAAAATATCACGGTGCCGAAAGTATCCAATCTCCCTCCCGAAGCCAAAGCATTTAAAGAAATTTTGCAAAACCAGAACGTCAAATCTTTGCTTGTACTCCCTATAATTTCCGATAACGAACTCGAAGGTCTCATCGGGTTTGATTGGGTAAAAAAAGAAGAAAAATGGTCCGAAGAAGTTGTCGATCTTTTAAGAATAGCTGGAGAAACGATCAAGAGTGCGTTAGATCGAAAAGAGGTTGAGAAAAAACTTCGAGAGAGTAAAAATAGATTGGACCTAGCACTTGAAGGGGCAGAACTGGGTGTATGGGACTGGAATGTAAAAACGGACGAAGTCAAATTTAATGAAAGATGGGCGGAGATGCTCGGACACAGCCTTGATGAAATAGATCAGAATGTAGATTCCTGGGAAGAACGGGTGCATCCAGATGAAATACCAAGAGTTAGAGAAGAATTAGAAAAACATTTGGAGGGAAATATAGATTTATATCAAACTGAACACAGGATGAAAACAAAATCGGGAGATTGGGTCTGGGTAAAAGCTGTAGGAAAAGTACTCGAGAGAGATGAAAACGACGAACCTGAAAGAGCGATAGGGATACATGAAGACATAACTGATCGAAAGAGATCAGAACAAAAATTGAAGAAAAGAGAAGAAAAGTATAGGACGATATTTGAGTCCGCCAATGATGCTATATTCATAATGAAAGAAGATAGATACGTGGACTGTAATGAAGAGGCTTTGGAATTGTTTGAATGTGATAGAGAGGATATCATAGGTAAGCCTCCATACGATTTTTCACCTGAAAAACAGCTTGATGGAAGAAATTCGGAGGAAAAAGCGAAAGAGAAAATAGAGTTAGCTCTTTCAGGGGAACCTCAGGAATTCGAGTGGGTTCACACGACAAAAGACGGTGAACCTTTCCATACGGTAGTCACTTTAAATCGGTATATGGTAGATGATGAAAGGTTCGTCATGGCTATAGTCCGAGATATAACGGAACAGAAGAAGAAAGAAGAGGATTTAAAAAAGGAGAGAAAGAAGTTCCAAGAGATATTCAACAAGGCAAACGATGCGATATATCTGCACGGGCTCACGGATGAAGGGATGCCCAGGAAATTCATAGAAGTCAACCATACCGCTGTAGAGATGTTGGGTTACAGCAGAGACGAGTTTATGGATATGACACCTGAAGATATTGAAGTAGAGAGAAGCTCAGATGATCTTTCAGATGTGTTGAAAGAGTTATTAGAAGAAGGCGAAATGAAATTCGAGATGGTACATCGTGCGAAGGATGGTGCGGAAATACCGGTCGAGATACAATCACACATATTTGAAATGGAAGGAGAAAGGAGGGTTTTATCGATAGCGCGAGATATCACCGATAGAAAGAAAGCTGAAGAGCGTATCGAGAAAAATAAAAACAAACTCGAAAGGCTGCACGAGATAAGCGCCGAACTGCAGACCTGCCAGAACGAAGAGAGCGTGTATTCTTTCGCAGTAGAAGCGGCCGAAGACATATTGGAGTTCGATATATGCGGTTTTGATGCTGTCGAGGGAGATATGTTCGTAACCAAGGGTATCTCTTCCGGTACACCCGAAGATGGGCATACTGAAAGACGAGTAGACGAAGGTGGCCTGGACAAGAAAACTTATCTGAATCAAGAATCTTATCTGGTAAATGATTTATTTGCTGACAAGGACGCAAAACCTGTAGCTGATGAATATCGATCCGCCATAAGTGTGCCCGTGGGAGAAAAGGCGATCTTCCAAGCGGTGTCAAAAGAGACGGGTCATTTTGACGAGGAAGATCTGAGGTTGGTCGAACTCCTAGCAAGTCATGTTTCCGAAGCCCTACAGAGGATCAAGGTGAAAGAGAGGGAAGAGTTCCTTCATTCTTTACTAAGGCACGACGTCGGCAACAAAGCTCAGATCACCAAAGGATATCTTGACCTGATGGAAGATGCAAACACGCTGGAGGAAATGGAAGATTATCGAGGGAAAGCAAAAAATGCCGTTGTCGAAGCTCAAAAGATCGTAGAGAAGATTAGAAAACTGAGAAAGATCGACGAGGAAAAAGAGGTCAGTGATAAGGACTTAAGCTCCGTAATTGATAAATTCGTATCCGAAAATCGTAGTCAGCTGCAGGATAAAGAGATAAAGATAGATGTTTCCAAATGTAGCTGCACTGTGAAAGGAGGCCCCTTGTTGGAAGAACTTTTCTCCAATTTGATCGAAAATGCGATTCAACATTCTAATTGTGAGGAAATAGAGATCAGTTCTCAGATAGAAGAAGACGAATGTGTTGTGATTGTAGAAGATGACGGCAATGGCATTTCTAATGATCAGAAGGAAAAGATATTCGAAAAAGGATTCAAATCCGGAAAGAACGCAGGGACTGGATTAGGATTGTATATGGTTAAAGAAATAGCTCAGAGTTACGATGGAAGCGTAGAAGTGAAAGATTCTGAGATGGGTGGTGCTAGATTTGACGTGCATCTGAAAAGAATAAAAACTTGAATAGATATGGTGAGATGGATGAAAGATAAAGAAGAAATCGAAGAGAATTTGAGTATCAACGAAAGCCTAAGATCAGAATTAAAAGATCAGGACTTAGGTACTCATTTGTGCTGCATTTATAGGGATGAGGAGGAACAGCTCTCTGCACTTTCACCCTTTATTTTCTTGGGAATAAAGAGAAATGAAAAATGCCTGTATGTCGTCGATGATAGGACAAAAAAGGAAGTTATTGAGGGGTTTAAAGATTTAGGTTTTGATGTTGAGAGTTTTATTGAATCCGGCCAGTTCGAGTTCATGACTAAAAGCGAATCCTATTTGAAAGATGGTTACTTTGATCCCGGGAAAATGATCGACCTGCTCGAAGAGTGTAAAGAAAAGGCTCTAGAAGAAGGTTACAGCGGTTTGAGAGTGACCGGAGAGATGACCTGGTTTTTTACCGACGTTCCTGGTGTTGAAAGACTTATGGAATATGAAAAAAAATTGAACGAGTTCCTTCCAGAACAGAAGATCATTGCTTTATGCCAATATAACGAGAAAAAATTCGAACCTGAAATATTGGTCGATGTTATACGAAGTCATCCTAAAGTGCTGATTTATGATCAATTACACGAGAACTCCTATTATATGCCTCCTCAATTGTTCTCAGCTAAAATGAATGGGGAAGTGACCTTGGAACATTACGAAAGTATGAAGGAAGACATCATCCAACGTACTCATTTGAGGAAGAAGGAAAAAAAGACGAAAAAGCGTTTAGAGAAAGAGAAAGAAAAAGCTCAAAGGTATTTTGATATCGCCGGTGTGATGATCGTAGTGCTAAACCGCGATAATGAAGTTGAAGAGATAAACCAGAGGGGATGTGAGATACTCGGTTATGATAAGGATGAGATCATCGGAAAGGATTGGTACGAAAATTTCGTTCCGGAAAGATTGAGGAAAGACGTGATAGAAGAGGCCGGCAAACCTTTGATGGAGGGAAAAGTCGAGGAGGGAAAGCAGTACGAAAATCCGGTTCTCACAAAAGACGGAGAAGAAAGGATTATTTCTTGGAAAAATACCGTATTAAGAAATGATGAAGGCGAGATAACCGGAACTTTGAGTTCCGGAATGGATATCACCGGGAGAATCAGGGCGGAGAAAGAAAAAAGGAAAGTAATGAGAGAAAAAGAGAGGATCATGGATACGGTACCTGATATCATTTATAAACTCGACGAGGAAGGTAGGATGGTAGAATGGAACGAGAGACTTGTCGAGATCTCTGGATATTCCTCTGAAGAACTCGAAGATATGCATGCTCTCGATTTTTTCCCTGAAGATCAAAAAGAAAAGATTTCTAAATCTATCGAAAACGTGTTTCAGAAAGGGTCAACAGTGGTCGAAGCTGACTTCTTGACCAGATCAGGTGAAAGGATTCCTTATTCATTCAAGGCTACCCGGATAGATGACGAGGACGATGAAACTATAGGTTTGACCGGCGTAGGGAGAGATCTCACCGAGAGAAGGAAAGCGGAAGAAAGATTCAAAGAACTCTTCAATGCGATACCTAATCCGACCTACTTTGTAGACGATGAAGGCGTATTTCGTCAAGTCAACGAAACCGCCGTTGAATTGTTAGGTTTTGATAAAGACCAGATAATAGGTCAACACCTTTTAGAAGTGCCTTTTTTTCCTCAAGAGACTAAGGAGAAAATAATAGAAAACTTTAAGAAAAGATTGAGTGGAGATGAATTTTCACCTTACCGGGTAAAAGCAGAAACGAAAAACGGTGAGACACACTATATAGAAATAAACGCGACCGTGATCGAAGAAAAAGGAGAACCGATCGGTACTATAGGCATCGCTAGAGACGTTACCAAACTAAAGAAAAGTCAAGAGCGTCGGGAATTTTTACAGACCTTGCTGAGACAGGACTTGAGAAGCAAAAATAGAACTATGCAAGGATTCATGCAGCTGATCGATGAAGAGACAAGTCTTTCAGAAAAACACAAAGGATACTTGAAAAGAGCTATAAAGGCCGGTAGAGAGATAGACGAGATCTTGGAGTTAGCGAAGAAACTTGAAGAGATAGAAGAGTCAGATTGGTCTACAGAAAAAAATATCGTTAAAGTTCTAAACCACGTTACTGAGGACATATCTGGTTTGGTCGAGGAAGAAGGGGTTGAAATAGAAAAAGATTATCCTGAGGAAGTTTTGAAAGTAAAAGGAGATTACTCTTTAAACACTCTTTTATCCCAGATTTTAGTGACAAGGACCCGGCTTTCTCAATGCCAGAAAATCAAAATCGATATTATCGAGCAGGATCAAGAGATTTTATTGAAATTCGAAGACGACGGAAAACGTTTGCCGGAAGATATAAAAAGACTATTTTCAGGAGAGGTTTACACCGGAGATACTACAGGTGCGGGAGGAGTAAGATATTATATGCTCAGGGAGATCGCAGAACATAACGACTACGGCATCGAAGTTAGGGATTCTGATCTTGGAGGAGCTTTGATGGAAGTAAAGATCGAAAAATATAGAAACGATTAATATCATCCATCTTCGTTAGCACGCAGCTATTTTCGAGCATACGTTTTTCTGTTTTGAGTTTTTTTAGATATATTCTTGAATTACTATTTCGAAGCTTTCCAAAAGGGAACAAAAAAGACATTAGTAGTTATGATATTAAAAAACGTAGTTAGAGGGATATCGATATGAAAGTGAGGGAAAATGCTTCGGAAGAAAAAAGTAAAAAACCGATGATCGCGGGGATTTTGATGGTCACAGCTTTTATACTCGCTTTGGTGACAGCGGGAAATATGTTCTTTCTTGATACGAACCAGCTCAATTTAGAGGGTCAAATGGAAGAAGAGATCGATCAGAGCTTAATAGAGAATATTGTAAATGTATGCGGTGCTTTAATATTGTTATTTGGAGTATTCCTGCTTGTTGGAGGAATATTTGCCATCAAGAGGATTCACTGGGGATTTTCTCTTGTAGCGGCGATTGTCGGTATTTTTTCTATTGGATTTCAATTCATGGGTTCGATCCTATCAGTAATAGCTTTGATCTTGATATTCATTTCTAAAGATGAGTTTGAAGGGAAAGGAGAAGATGTGCAGCCTGAACAGAACTCGTACTACGAGTAGTACTGTTTTCGCTCTAAAGTTCAATGGAGGTAAAGATACGCTAGAACCAAAAAGACTAGATTAAACAATATTAAGACTAATCAATTAAGTCTAATTAAGACGAGTAAAAACAAACTAAACAAATGGAGATGAAGAACAATGCAAAAAGAGGAAATTCCCATGTATTTGGACGGAAAACATTACGACTCCATGTATTCCATAGAGGAAGATATACCTTTCTACTTGGAATGTATAGAAAAGTACGGAGAACCGGTTTTAGAACTTGCCTGTGGTACGGGAAGGATAACGATTTCTGCAGCGGAGAAAGGAGAAGATGTAACCGGGCTGGATATATCGGGTTCGATGTTGAAGACCGCTCGAGAAAAAGCTTCAAAAAAAGACTTGTTTCCAGATCTTATAAAGGCAGATATGAGAGATTTTCATTTGAACAAAAAATTCAACACGATCTTACTTCCCGCTAACACCTTACAAATCTTAACCGGGGACGAAGATTTAAAGGATGTTTTTTCCAAAGTGTACCAACACCTTTCGGATGAAGGAAGATTCATATTTCAGATATTCAATCCTAGTCTGGAAAAATTGACTGTAGATCCTGAAGAAGAATTCACCGTTACGAAATACGAAGATCCCTACGATGGAAAAAAGATCAAGATAACAGAACAGACGGATTATGATACTTCAAAACAGATAATGGATCTAAAATGGTATTATCATAAGGAAGGGGAAGTAATTTCAAAAAGAGACTGGAAGTTGAGAGTCATATTTCCTAAAGAGATAGACTTATTGCTGAATCACTGTAGATTCGAAATCGAAGAAAAGTACGGAGATTTCGATCGCTCTGATTTTACCGACGATTCTTCGACACAGATACTCGTGAGTAGAAAAGAAAAAGGTTAGTGAATTGCTTGTTTTCGTTGCTGGTTTCTAATAAATTTACTCCTGCACGTGATAGTTCGGTGTATCTTCCGTGATTTCGATATTATGAGGATGACTTTCTCTTTTTCCTCCTTCAGTTATCCTATAGATCTTGGCCTCACGCATCTCTTTCAATGTTCTAGCTCCCAGATGACCCATGCTCGATTTTATGCCCCCAGTGATCTGATGGATGACCTCGGAAAGTGATCCTTTGTAAGGAACGAGTCCCTCGACACCTTCAGGTACGTATTCTTCACGTCTTTCGAAGTTTTGATTGTATCTATTCTTTTCCTGTTTTTCTAGCGCGGAAATAGAAGCCATACCTCGGTACTCTTTGTATTTCCTACCGCCGCGGAAAACGATCCGACCGGGAGCCTCTTCAGTACCCGCTAATATGTTGCCGAGCATCATAGCATCGGAACCGGTAGCGAGAGCTTTAGCTCCATCACCGCTGTATCTTATTCCGCCGTCAGCAACAATCGTAGCGTCTTCATCTTTTGCCTCTTCAAAGACGTTCTGTATAGCCGTGATTTGAGGAACACCTATTCCCGACACAACTCTAGTAGTGCAGATCGAACCCGGACCGATACCCACTCGAAGAGAATCCGCCCCTGCATCTATCAGAGACCTTGCGCCGTCTTCGGTAGCGATATTTCCGGACATCAAGTCAACAGAAAAACTTTCGTTGTATTCTTCGGTGGCTTTAATCACGTTCTTTGAATTTCCGTGAGCGGTGTCAATAACTATTAGGTCGCAGCCCGCTTCCACTAAAGCTTCAGCCCTGTCGAATTCGTCGGGTCCTACTGCGGCTCCCACCATCAGCTGACCGTTTGCATCCATCGTCGCTTCTGGATGATGCTTTTTCTTTTCGATATCTCTAACGGTTATCAACCCTCTCATTATCCCATCATCGTCTACAAGTGGAAGCTTTTCAATTTTGTTTTCGTTGAGTATCTCCTTAGCTTCCTTTATCTCTGTATAGGGATCCGCTGTTATAAGGTCAGAAGTCATCACATCTTTCACTTTTTTATTCAATTCAGTTTCAAATCTCAGATCTCTTTTTGTAACGATCCCGATAAGTTCGTCATTTTTAACCACCGGTAGACCGGAGATATTTTCTTCTTCCATGATTTTTTTCGCCATTTTTGCTTCCTTCTCCGGCGATATAGTGGTGGGATTCCTGATTATCCAGTTTTCCGATCGTTTGACTTTTTTCACCATTTCAACCTGTTTCTCTATCCCCATATTCCTGTGGATTATCCCTAAACCCCCTTCTCTAGCCATTGCGATGGCCATTTCACTACCTGTCACTTTGTCCATAGGTGAACTGAGGATAGGTTTCTCTAATTTGATATTATCAGTGAGGTTGACAGAAGTATCTACTTCGTCTCTTTCTAGGTCCGTTTTGCTGGGCTCAAGTAATATGTCGTCGAAGCTGAGTCCCGTTTTCATATCCATTTTATCAAAACCCTGTTTGTTTTCTTTTAGCAATCCTTCTACTATTTAAGTTCCACCTTTTGAGAGGTCGATAAGACCATCATTTCACTTTAAAGATCTCTATCTGCAGATAAAGGATAAAAAATTAAATATACCTGATATGCTTGAACAAACATAACGAGGTGTCCGCATGTTAGAAGGAAAAAATGCTAAGATAATCGTAGTTGCTGTTGTCGCAGTGATATTGATCGCAGTTCCATTGGCATATCTCAACATGAATCAGGGTGATGGTGATACTACATCTGGTCTCGTGTCAGTGGAAGGAGAAGATATGAATCTAGAAGATCTGGAATCCATGGATACCGTTTCAGGTGAAGCTAAGTATCAGAATAGATTCGGTAACTGGAACGAGAAGGCGGAATATGAAGGTGTACCTTTGAATCAGATGGTGGAGATGGACGAGAACGATGTGTTGAAGGTCACCGCTTCGGATGGTTACTCTCAAAAATTTTCATATGAGCAGGTGAATCCTACAGGTCAGAGAAAGGAGATACAGGGAGATATCATTTTAGCTTATAGGTACAATGATAAGAAGGTGCCTGAGTGGGAAGACGGTCCGAGGATAGCAGTACTACCATCTGATGGAGAATTCAGTAATAGGGACCTCAATCTGACCAAATCGATCACATCTGACTTCAGTTCTCAAACCTCTGCAGGGTCTCTTTGGGTAAAGTTGGTAGAAGAGATAGATGTCATGAAGGATGTTTACTCTGACACTGAAACTGCTCTGACTCTTGAAGGTACAACTAATCATAATTACTCTATGTCTCAGATAAAGAGTATGGAATCCTACACTGGTACGGGAAGTTTCCTAAATTCAGTAGATAATATAGAGGGCTCATGGGAATACAAGGGAGTCAACGTAACAAAGCTCGTCTCCAATATGTATGATGGAGATGACTACACCCTAGAAGTGATTTCTAGCGACGGATACACCATGACTTTTTCTGATGAACAGGTAAGAGGACAATTCACCACTTACGATGAGGAGGGAAATATTAAGAATGAAGATGGCCAAGTAAATATGATCCTTGGATACATGAAAGATGGAGAGACCGAGTTTCCCGACGGACCTCTGAGGATCGCATTGGTAACTGAAGACGGTGCGATCACGGAAAGCCATTTCTGGTCGAAATATGTGAGAACTTTGAGGATCAAAGGTGCAGAAGAAGCTTGGTCCGTTCAACTGGAAGGATTAACGACCATGGAGATGGACAAACAGACATTCGAAAGTGCTTCGACCTGTGATTATCATAATGTGACTTATACAGAAGATGGAGACACTTACACCGGACTTCCGCTTTACATCTTAGTTTCAGCCGTGGATGGGGCGGACGCCCCTGAAGGACACTACATGTTCAACTCAGAGCTGGCGGAAAAGGGATATAATGTCACTTTAGAAGCGGGAGATGGTTATTCGATAGAAATACCATCGCGAAAGATGGCTAGAAACAAATCTATGCTGGTAGCTAACAGAGTCAATGGTGAACCGTTACCAGAAGATGCGTTCCCTTTAAGATTAGTGGGCAAAGACCTTTCAGGAAAACAAAAGATAAAAAATATAGTAAAGATCAAACTTACAGACTTACCACAGATGTCCAACTGGACTCTTACCTTGGATGGTAAAGTTAACATGGAGTTCGAGTCGGGCTCATTCAATTCCATGGTGGGCTGCGGAGCCCATACAGTATATTACAACTACACGGAAGATGGAACTGATCACAGCTACAAAGGAATACCTTTATGGATCCTTGTGGGAGCTGTAGATGATGACGAAAGTGGCGATCACTGGACTTTCAATGAAACATTGGCTGATCAGGGCTACAAGGTCAAAGTTATAGCTGAGGACGGTTACAGCTATTCTTTCGATATATCCCATGTAGCTCATAACGATTCGATGATCATCGCATCTCAACTCGATGGAGAACCCCTTCCTGAAGAAGACGCCCCTCTGAGGGTGGTCGGTGAAGGACTCTCTGGAAAACAGATGGTCAGTAAGATAGCTGAGATAGAGCTAGTCTTCCAAGAACCTTCACCTTCTTGGACACTCACATTGAACGGGACCTCTATAATGAAAGTCGATTCCTCTGAATTTACTAGTATGGTCGACTCTGGGGAACACACTGTCTATCACAACTATACGGAGAGCGGTACGGAATATAACTACAAAGGATTACCATTGTGGTACCTTGTCGGTGCTGTAGATGATCAAGAGAGCGGAGAATGGACACTCAACGATACTCTGGTAAGTCAAGGATACAATGTAAGCGTTATCGCAGAAGATGGCTACAGTTACACTTTCGATATATCCCAGGTAGCTCACAACGACAGCATAATAGTTGCTTCAGAGCTTAATGGTGAACCTTTACCGGAAGAAGACGCTCCTCTAAGGATAGTCGGAGAAGGTCTTTCTGGTATGGCAAGGGTTAGTAAGATAGCTGAGTTAAGATTGACCGATATAGATAATGAACCGACTTGGACACTCACACTGAACGGTCAAACGACCAAGGAAATAACGGCTTCAGAATTCCAATCGATAATGGATAGTGGTCGCAGAGAATATCAAAATATAACTGACGATGGTAATGAATTGCACTATCAAGGGATACCATTGTGGTATCTTGTGGGGGCTGTAGATGATCAAGAGAGCGGAGAATGGACACTGAATCAGACACTCGTAGAACAAGGATACAGAGTAAATATCATTGCGGAAGATGGTTACAACCAGTCATTCGATATATCGCAGGTGGCCCACAACGACAGTATAATCGCGGCATCACTACTAGACAGCGACCCCCTCACTGAAGATGCACCTTTAAGGATAGTCGGCGAAAAACTTTCAAGCAGCAAGATGGTCAGTATGGTAACGGAGATAGAACTGATAGGGCTATAAAAACATGAGGAGAAAAATATCTGTACTGGCAATCTTCTTCCTTATCCTTTTTTCTTTTTATATACCAGGATGTATTGAGGACGCTGAAAACGACTACACAGTAGAAGTAGATGGAGGAATCGTTTTAAAGGAAAGTGGTTCAAAAATCATCATACGTTCTTACACTCCAGATACCGATATCGAGATAAAAGGGTTTGAGGGAGTTGTTATCGTAACTAACTGTCATAAAAATTCAGAGGTCAAAGGTATAGGAGATTCTTACGAGATAAGTTCGACTAACGTTTCTTTTGAAATAGATAATAAGGATAAACAAAGCGTTAGTATAGATACACCAGAAAAAAACGAATTTGATTTTGCCGTCATAGGCGACACGCAGGGTATGAACCATATCTTCGAAGATGCAGTTAAGCAGATGAAGGATGCAGAATTTCTTATACATCTGGGCGATCTGACTACTTCCGGTAAAAGTTCTGGATACAACAGCGTCGAGAAGGTTATGAACTCTACCGGTTTCCCAGTATACACAAGCATAGGAAATCATGATGAGAGGTTCGGAGGGACTGAAAGATACCAGAACAGGTTAGCTCCTTTGCAGTATTCATTCTCATATTCAGATTACAATTTCATCTTCTTGAATTCTGCACGGCTTTCTATCACTGAAGATCAGATAGACTGGATGGAATCCAAGATTTCGAGCGATAAAAGAAATGTGATAATAACGCATGCACCGTACTATGATCCCTTCAGTGATTCTCACACTTTGGACGAACGATCAAGTGAAATGATGTCCGATTTCATCGCTGATCACGATATCGCTGCATATATGTCGGGACATATACATGCATATTATCAGGATGTTTCCAATGGAACTAAAAGATTGATAACTGGTGGTGGAGGGGGCTCTCTAGTAAAAGGGGAGCACCATTACATGGCAGCCGATGCTACCCAGGATAGTTTGGAATTCACAAAAGTTCCGATAAAAACAGATGAACAGAACATTTACAAGATAACAGTCAAAAAAGGAGATGAAGAAGTAAACTATACGTATCAAAGTCTTTTGGACCGGATAGAAGTGAAGGGCGTTTCCTCGTTCCAGAATCAGTTCGGAAATAAGAGAGGGACTGGGTATTATGAAGGTATAAGAGTGAGCACTCTGCTTGAAAGCGTCGGAGGGATGTCTGAAAATGATACTTTGATTGTGAGGTCTATCGATGGATACGAACAGGAGTTCGGTTATCTGAACGTGTACCCTAATGAAACATACATGAGATATCAGGGTGAATTCATCGTAGCTCTCGAATACAATAATGATACGATAGATGATTGGGAAGACGGTCCTAGGGCGGTGATGATGCCAGAAGATGGCTACTACAGCAATGAGGATTGTGCAAACACGTCCTATCCTGACCAGGGCTGGAATATTTACGAATCGGCAGGAGCTAGATGGGCCAAATATGTTAAGACTTTAGAGGTGATCGAAGATGGATAAGGAGGACACCGATCATTTTCTCTCAACTAAAGATCTGGTAACGGTAGCACTGCTGTCAGCTCTTGGAGGAGGTCTTTCCACTTATATCGGCTATCTAGGGAATCTGGTCAACAGGATAGTCGGAGTCCCTTTCGGCGCGGGACAGTTCATGGCCGGCTTGCACGTGATATGGATAGTTCTAGCAGTCGGTATAACTAGGAAGAAAGGAGTTGGAACAGCGACTGGACTTCTCAAAGGGACCGTAGAATTGTTTTTGGGAAGTACTCACGGTGTCGTTATAGTGGTTGTTTCACTTGTTCAAGGTGTTTTGGTCGATGCGATACTTTTCAACGATAAGACAAAAGAGAACCGTAATCTGATCCCGTATGCGGTAGCGGGGGGCGCTTCAGCATCCTCGAACGTATTCGTTTTCCAGAGTTTCTTTTTCTCGGGAGTCCCTATAATCTTGATAATGATCCTTGGGATGCTGGCTTTTGGCTCTGGTATGATCTTCGGAGGCTATATCACCCTTCAACTGATGGACTCTCTTGAACATGGAGGGCTTATCCATGGTGTTAAGAAGGAGAAAGAAAGTGAGAAACCGGCTTATGTAAAATATAGCAGCTTGGCTGTCACTGTAATGTTCTTGATAGCTTTTACCATCGGAGGTGTGTACTATTTCCAAAACGTATATCAGCCCCCAGGTTCAGAGGAAGTGCCTATCGAAGGGAACGTGAACAACGAGTATGACTTCGTTTACCAGGACTACAAGGGTCATGAAAATGTAGTCAGGGCTGAACTCATCGGCTCTGTGACCCATGTACCGCCAAAAAATTATACGGGCATCCCGCTTAAAGTTGTGATAGATAATGCCGATCCTTTGAATGGAAGCGAAAAGGTAGTGGTGTCGGCTACCGATGGTTACTCCGCGACATTCAGTCTGAGTGAAGTTATGAAGGACGATAATCTGATAATTACATTCAATGATGGAAAGTACAGGATCGTAGCGGCAAATTATGATGGAGCGTACTGGGTAGAGGATGTCTGCAGGATCGAGATCAAATGACGGAAGGCCCGTGATAGAAGTTGAAGGATTGAGAGTGAAATATCCCAGCAGAGACGATCGTTCTATAGAAGAGATCTCTTTGTCCATCCAGAAAGGCGATTTTGTCTGGGTTGCTGGAGATAGCGCTTCAGGGAAATCGACATTGTTGAACTGCATCAGCGGATTTATACCTTATATCATACCCGCCGAAGTGGAGGGAACAATCCGATTCAACGGCAAAGAAGATCTGAATGCTAAAGAACTTGCTAGGAATGTTGGGATGGTCCATCAAGATCCTGAATCACAGTTCTGTACGGAATATGTGGAGGATGAGATCGCATTTGGACTAGAGAATTTTAAAGTGCCCAGAGAAGAGATAGATAAGAGGATAACTTCGGTTTTGAAAAAGTTGAACTGCAGTGATCTGAGATTCAGAGAACTACGCACTCTTTCTGGAGGGGAAAAGCAGAAGATCGCTATAGCTTCTATGCTTGTATTGAATCCTCGTGTATTGATCTTGGATGAGCCGACTGCAAATCTAGACGCTGTATCTATGGAGGAGGTCCTAGATTCAGTTAAACAGATAAAGAAACAAAATGAAGACCTCACTTTGATAGTCGCTGAACACCGGATTGGAGGCCTTTTAGGTCATGTTGACAGCATGATAAAGTTGAACGACGGTAAGAAGTCTAGAGATGTGGAAGATTTTCAAAAGCTGGAGGGGGAGAAAAAGAGAAAATTGATAGATTACTCATATCCTGATTACGATCGAAAAAAGGACCCAGTTGACCGCTCTGCTGTCAGGATCGAAGGGCTGAACTATTCGATCGAGGATGAAAAGATACTGCAAGATATCGACTTAGATATCAAAAGAGGTGAGATAGTAGGCTTGATGGGTAGGAACGGTTCTGGTAAAACGACCCTTATAAAGCACATCTCAGGTATGTTAGAGGTCCAGGATGGAAAGATACAGGTATTCGATAAGAGTTTGAGTCCCAGTAACAAAGTCCCTCCCTATGAATTAGGAGAATATATCGGATATGTCTTCCAAAATCCCAATCACCAGATCTTTGAAAGTACGATCAGATCTGAGATGTTTTTCGGGCCGAAGAACTTCGATACAGGGCGATCGAACGCTGAGAAGAACCTTAAGAAGATGAAGGAAGAGGAAGATATAGAAGAGGAGACTCATCCACATACATTGAGTTTCGGTCAAAAAAGAAGATTGAATGTCTACTCCTCTTCGAATCATGATCCCGGATTGATCATCGTAGACGAGCCGTTCTCTGGTCAAGACCACACCAATGCATTGAATTTAGCATCAATCCTGAATGAGTTATGGAAAGATGGAAAAACACTGATAACAGTCACTCATGATCTGGACTTTGCCCAGACATTTTGTACGAGAGCGGTAGTGATGAAAGATGGCGAGATAGTTTATGATGGTGATCCGAAAAAGTTGAAAGATATAGAGGGAGGGCTAAAAGATGGAGCTTGATATTAACCCAGTAGTCAAATTGTTTTCCCTCGTTTTAGGAGCGGTGATGGTCTTCCTCATAGATTCTGTATTCATATTGTTCTGCTTTGTTTTACTTCTCATATCTCTCAAGATCATCTACAGTATAAAAGGAAGATTTGGAAAAGGTGTACTTTTCCTAGTGATCGCTATATTTGCGGCTCAGATCATATTCGTCCCCCAGGGCGAAGTTATAGTGGAACTTTGGATTTTAAAGTTGACCTGGGGCAGCATAAGGACCGGTTTTCTGATCGCTGGTAGATTCTTTTCTTTGATCACCATGTCCTGGATATTTGTCGGTACTACGGAACCTAAGAAACTAGCGTCTGGGTTAGAAAATGTTGGGGTCCCTTACCGTTACAGTTTTTTACTGATCTTAGCGATGAGATTTGCCCGCATATTTGAATTTGAACTTTCCGATGTACAGGATGCACAGAAGATAAGGGGTTTGAAGATCGATAAGGGCATCAAAGGCTTGATAAAGTCCGTAAGGTATACCACACTTCCACTATTATTTTCAGCCATGTCCAAGGTGAACACATTAGCCTCTTCGATGGAGGGGCGTGGTTTTGGCGCCTACAAGAAAAAGACCTATCTCCATCCGGTCGAGTTCACCGCATCGGACTTAGCGTTGATCGTGCTGTTGTTGCTGTTCAGTTCTGTAGTATATCGGATAGACCATCTCTTTGGATCTTTTCTGCCCATCCTCTCATAGATTCTCCCATAGAACTGTATTTTGAATAATGCAGAAGTGATTCTGCTACTTGTTCTGTCAAATCCTTTCTCTCTATGGATACTTTGGAAAAGTATTCATTTATGAAGAATCGGGTCTGAAAGAACCTTTCCTCGGTAAAAGCCGGTCTTAATCGGATTATAGACACGATCATATCACCGACATCTCTCAGCGGATCACGATCATCTGCTTCTTCAAAATCTATACCATATACACCGCTTTCACTCAATATAAAATTTGAAAGTATCGAATCACCCCTCCGTTTTTGAAAATCGAACTTAGAATGGAATCGAGACAACCATCCTGCGATTTCGGTCAAAACAGAATTTCTCACATCTTCTTTTTCGCTCTCATCATAGAGCGCTTTACAATTACGTCCTTCGATATATTCTAAGATAAGCCTCTCATCTGAATAATCTACTACCTTTGGAACTTTGAGTCCTTTTCTGTAACAACTCTTTAAGATATCCTTTTCTACATTCATACTGTCTTTGAACTCTGGGCTGTATTTTTTGACCACGTAATGTTCCTCATCGATTTTTACCTTGAAGACCTCATTTTTCTTGCTGTCAAAGGACTCTTCTATTTCCCATCCTTTAGGATCTATGCCGGCTGAATTCATTCCTTTGTAGATTGATCAATAGGTTAATAGATTTATTGAAAATTGTAACTATAAATTCAGTTTTTCGAGGAGCAAAATTTATCCCATTTGTTCAATCTGAGATTCGATAACGCTGATATAAGAGCGGGCGTTTTAAACAATTAAGAGAAAATGAATGAAAAGTATAGATCGAAGGAGGAAATAATATTCGTTTATAACGCTGACAGCGGACCACTGAATTCGATAAAAGATTTTACTTGGAGGATAGCTTCTCCAGATACCTATCCCTCTAATCTTTGCGCCGTAACCTACAGTAACTTTGGAATGAAGGATGAATGGAGGGAGTTCACTAAAGGTTTAGACCAGAAGGTCGAATTTCTTCATAGAGATGAGTTTAGAGAGAGATACGGTGAAAAGGGATATCAATTTCCAGCCTCATTCGTCAGAACGGATTCTTCCTTAGAACTTCTCATATCCTCAGAGGAGATGAATGAGTGTGATGATCTAGAAGAGATGATCGAACTAGTAGAATCCAAATTAGATGGATTGGAAGACTGAGTGACTGATGTGTTATTATTTTCTACCTCTTGCCAGAGAATATTTCCGGTATATCTCCCATGCCTCCGACTCTTTCCTCCGAAAGGTCGGATTTTTTCAAATAGACAGCTTTTCTATCAATTTTGGTTTCCTGTTCTTGGGTATCCTTCTCTTCGGATGGCCACCGCCATATCCTGACTATATGATCAACTCTGACGTATACCTCTTCCAAGTTAACCAAGGTCCAGTCTATGAAACCGATCTTTCTCTTCTTTTCCGTTTCCTCTGATTCTTCCTCTATCTTTTTCCAATTGATCTTTTTAGCCGGCGCTTGGTATACATTTTTTAGAATTAACGTATTTTTATCGCATTCGGTTAAGGTCCCCAAGAAAGCAAGACCATCATCCATCACCACTAAAATTTCCTTTTCTTTTAGATCTTTCAATTTCTTTTCCAACAATTCATCAAGCATATTACCCCTTCCAAATTAACTATATCTGAGCAAAAGTACTAATAGTTTTTGATATTTCATTAATATCCCATTCCATTTATAGTGGAAGTTGGAACTTTTCAAACTAAAGTTCCAACATCCACAGCTAATAAAAGACACTAAAAAGTACAAAATGTCGTGTCTTTTACTATATTTCGTAATGATATCCTAAAATACCTGAAATATTTCAACTAAGTTTCAATAACCATTAAGGGCTAGGGGATGTAAAAAATATAAATGAAGGTTTTAGGAGCCCCGGAGGTAAGTAATTGCCCATCCCCTAGCTTTTAGGATGAGGAGAGACCTAGTTATCGTGATAGATCTGAAAAAATCATTTTATTTTTCCTGATTAATCGACTTTTTTAGCGTTTGTTTTTCTCTCACCTTTAGTGTTGTTCTGGAGATCAAACATCCGCAATTTTGACATTTCATCAGATTGTCATCATTTACTGATTTCTTTTTTTGTTTGGTATTTTTTCCACAAGCAGGGCAGTATAATTTTTCGATCAATTATACACCTCCATTTACAAAAACTATTTTTTCACCTCAAATTTTCACACCTATTTGCCTTTCTTTTCCCTCTCTATACCATAATTTATTGACTTATTCCTTCGTAATTTCCTTTTTTTCTCCTCATCTTGTATTTGAAATTAATTTGTTTTATTATTTCTGTATTTAAAAATGTCATTGGCACATTTTCCATCAAAACCAATTTCCTTATGCCTTAAAGAGACATCCCTTAAAAATTCTTCCTAAATTAATAAAAAATTAGCCAATTTAACGGTTTATAATAAAACTTATTATCACTAACTTATGTCCAATACTTTATATCTACCTATGAAAATCATTCTCTAGTGTTAATGCAGATCTCGAAACTTACTCATTCGATTCTTTACTTTTAGCCGATTCTTTGATCGTTAAACCATTGACTTCTATAGGCAGTTCACTTTCTTCAATCCATATTTTTTCTTCAACGGTAGATATTATTATCAGACTTGCTAGCGGATGGGAAACACCCGTGTTTTCTTCTTTTTTGGTTTTTTCAGTCACTCATTCTCTCCCTCTAAATGTTGCCTCTCCCTCCAGATTTGACAACAAGTAGAGTACTTCTTCCTCGGTTCGGGGGGGAAGGGAAATAGGAAAAGCTAATTAATCTTTTATAAACTTTACTCACACATTTTCTACTTTCGAATAAAAAATTTATAAAAATTTATAATTTATTAACATAGAATTTATTTTCTTTTTTTCTTTAATAGTTCTGTCTTTTAAATCCTTTAGCGAGTCTTCAATTAATTAGTAATTCATAGTAGATCGGTACTGTAATCATCACCCCTAGGATACCCAATAGGAGTAATAAAGGTGTAAGTTGAATACTCCGATTAGGATTACTAATTTTGTTCTCAAACTGGGCCGTTATCTCTTTGTCCCCATCCATAGTTATTTTTATGTTTAGATCATCACCATCTAGATCTCCTTTCCACGTTTCAAAGTTCTCGTTTGAAACAACTTCTATGTCGACCTCAGTTCCTTTTTTGTATTCTTTAGTCCAATTATCTCCTACTATCTCTCCATTTACTTTTATTCTCCCATCACCTTCAATACTTATCGTTAGATTCATAGTCCTTTCGAAAGTTGCAGAGATCGTGAGATTGGATCTCATTATCAAATAAGAACTATTGGATCCTAGATCAGCAAGAGTTTCTGTATCTCCTATCCATCCCGTGAATCTATAACCTTCATCAGCACTGACCTTCAAACTGATTTTTGCTCCCCTTTTATAATTAAATACACCTTCCCCCGGTTGGATAACTTTACCACCAACAGAACTATTTATCCTTATCTTAATTTTTTCAAAATGGGCAGTGATCTCCTTATTTTCATCCATAATGATGCCGATCGTTCTATTCTGTTCTTCACTCTCTGGTAAGTCTCCTCCCCATCGGTCGAAGTAGTAACGAGTCTCGTTCAAAGGAAAGTTTATCTCAACGGTTACTTCTTCACCTTTTTTGTATTGATGACTACCAGGTTTTGGATTTATTGTAAATACACCTTCCACCTCTTTAGGCTTGACATTTACCGTGAGATTGTATGAGTCCAATTCAAATTCTGCACTGATGGAATGATCTTCGAACATTTTAATCGTAGTATTTTTCGATTTTAGATCATTGATATTGCTCTCCCATCCTGTAAAGTGATAGTCTTCAGAGGCTATCGCTTTTAGGTCGATTTCTGTTCCATGCTTATAGCTGAACGTTCCTTCTCCAGGCTCTTTTATTTTTCCACCTTCGGCAGATTCAAGAGTTAGCTCGTAGGTATTCAAAGAAAATGTAGCAGAGATGGAGTAATCATCTAATATCTCTAGCGTGGTTTGGTTAGAACTTGAGTCTTCAATCGTTTCGTTATCGTATTTCCATTTGCCGAAGTGATAACCAGGATCTGCGATTGCTTCAAGATCGATAATTTCTCCGTGTTCGTATTCTAGAGTACTCCCTCTAGGTTTTTTTACATATCCTCCTGCTGAAGAATTAACAGTTATTTTATAAGTATTAATCTTAAATTCAGCCGTTATTGAATAATCTTTAAAAATCTTTAAGGAGGTTTTATTCTCAGTAGGATCTTCAATAGTTTCGTTGTCACCAGTCCATTGGACGAAGTGATAGCCTTCGTTAGGGATTGCTTCGAGCTCGATGATTTTTCCATGATCATATTGGAAGGTTCCCTGCTTTTCTACATGACCCCC
>CAZPCW010000003.1:41939-42676 GCA_964585175.1 uncultured Thermoplasmata archaeon | reverse complement strand
TTTTGAAGAATCGATGGTCAATTCATACGTATTTACAGAGAAGGTAGCAGAGATGGAGTAATCGTTTAGCATCTTTATAGAGGTTTGATTGTTCTTTGGATTTTCAATAGTTTCGTTATCCCCTGTCCATTGGACGAAGTGATAGCCTTCGTTAGATACTGCCTTGAGATCTATAACTTTTCCATGATCATATTGGAAGGTTCCCTGCTTTTCTACATGACCCCCTTTTGAAGAATCGATGGTCAATTCATACGTATTTACAGAGAAGGTAGCAGAGATGAAATAATCGTCTAATATCTCAATAGAGGTTTTGTTATCGGTAAGATTATCTAACGTTTTGGTGTTCCCATTCCACTCTACGAAGTGATGGCCGTCATCAGGAAATGCTTCCAAATCTATGATTTTTCCATGATCATATTGGTAAGTTCCCTGCTGATTGACATATCCCCCTTCTGAAGAACCGATAGTTAGCTCATAAGTATTTATAGAGAACTCAGCGGTGATGGAATAATTGTTTAACATTTCGATAGTGGTTTTGTTATCAGCAGGGTTCTCTATAGTTTCGTTGTCACCAATCCATTGGACGAAGTGATAGCCCTCATTAGGTACTGCTTCGATATTGATTACCTCTCCGTGTTCGTATTCGAAAGAGCCGTTGTGAGGCTTCTTCAAAAAACCTCCATTTGAAGAACCGACGTTTAGCTCATATGTATTTATAGAAAATTTAGCAGAGATGG
>CAZPCW010000003.1:5859-41839 GCA_964585175.1 uncultured Thermoplasmata archaeon | reverse complement strand
TATCTAACATCTCTATAGAAGTTTGATTTGATTTTGGATCTACAATAGTTTCGTTGTCACCAGTCCATTGGACGAAGTGATAGCCCTCATTAGGTACTGCTTCGATATTGATTATCTCTCCGTGTTCGTATTCGAAAGAGCCGTTGTGAGGCTTCTTCAAAAAACCTCCGTTTGAAGAACCGACGTTTAGCTCATATGTATTTATAGAAAATTTAGCAGAGATGGAATAGTTATCTAACATCTCTATAGAAGTTTGATTTGATTTTGGATCTACAATAGTTTCGTTATCCCCGGACCATTTGACAAAATGATAGCCATCTTTTGCTTTGGCTTCTAAATCTACTGATGTTCCGTTCTTATAGTTCTCAGAATAAGGAAATGTCTCAATTAATTGATTTTCAACATGAATAGTTCCTTCACCCTTTGGTTTTGAGATATTCATTTGATATTTTATGGGTTTGACTACGGTGAGATTAACATCATCTACTTCATTCTTTGAAATCACTTCAAGAACGTATTCGCCTGCATCTTTTTTGCCTGTTTCCCATTTAAAGGTCCCGGTGTGATTGTTTTGTGGTTCAATAGATATGTTTTTATGTGTATCTCCAAAGACCTTCTTCTCACTTTCATTGTATATTTTCGATTTTATATCCTGTTCTCCTTTAGCCTCACCTATATTTGTAATATTATAATCAATCAATATAGTATCATTTTCGGTGAATTTAGCCCCTTCCTCAGGCGAATTTATATCTACCTCGAAATAAGGTGTATCTGACTCTTTTGTGGTGAAATGCCATACCTCTGATTTTGTTGAAGTCTCATCATCATCGGCCTCAGCGTACCACTCGTAGGTTGTATTAGATTCCAGATCGTTCCAAGTCACTTCAGCCTGATCACCGCTAGCAACATCATAATCTGTACCTATTTTACTATCATCAGACGCATCGTAAAACGTGACCTCCATACTTTCTCCGTCTTCATGCTTTGCTGTGATGTTCAAATCTACGCTTTTGTTCATTCCTACCGCTCCATCTTCTGGTCCAGGATTTACCGGTGGAAGGGGTTCTCCCTTTAATCCACCACTCGTAACCAAAGCGAAAGATTGACTCTCCTCAGGAACATTATGACCAGTTACGTTAACTTCATAAGTCCCGGTCTCGACACCATTTTCATTAGGTAGTAGAAGAACGTTTTCTTCAACATTCAAACCATCATACTCCCCATCCCGCAACCCATTCCATGGATTTGTGGTGGGATCAGCTTCAGAATAGCCTGGATCATATCCCTTAAATGCATTACCTACATATTTCGTACCATTGGGGGCTGTCACTTCTAGGTCTAAGTCGTTCACTATTGCCGGATTATCCTCATCAGAACCGCTAGACCCAGGGTAATCACTCCATGCTAAAGTGACTTCTAACTCCTGCCCAGGATCGTCGACTTTGAATTCAGTCTCCCAGCTCTCTCCTGTATCGAGCTTCACGTTTTCTTTAGAGGAATCAAAAACTCTTAAGTCTCTATCGTCTCCTTCAAAATACAAGGTTCTATCCAGCTTAATTCTCCCGTGTCCTTGGTCGTTATTTGGAAATCTTTTATCGTTCTTGTAGGCTCCATTACCAGTTATCTCTACAGCACTATTTATCAGAGTCGCTCTAACAAGGGCATTACTCGAGTTGAAGCCCTGATCAGGGGTTTTGTTCCCGTACCGGTACCAACCATCTTTATAATACTGCCTAACTTGGCCAACTTGACCCGCAACTCCCGGTGTAGCCATACTCGTACCTGATTTATCACTGTATCCATCAGATGAACGATCCGCGGAGGTTATAGGGCTTCCTACATGAAGGACTGTCGGTTTGATCCTGCCATCATCTGCATATCCTCTACTGCTGAAGGAAGCTACCTGGTCCTGATCGGGAAAATTTTTGGCTGCACCCACACTGATGACATTTTTTCCTTCAGGCTGCTCGGATAGTGTATTAGCCGCGGGCCCCTCATTTCCCATAGCATATAATATATTGAATGACTTATTATCCCAAATGAACTGATCAGCGGTTACTGCGTCGTCTACATAACCGGAACCCCCTCCCCAGCTGTTAGTATGGACTCTAGACCCCCATTCGTAAGGTTTTCCGTAGCCAAAGTTATACATATCCGATGGAGGATACACATATCCTTCGTCACTGTCTGAGATATCTTGAAAAATAACCCTAGCTTCTAAGGCGTTTCCGTCGTGGTCACTGTATTCACCGTAGGGAGGTGAATCTCCGAGAACCGATCCCGTCACGTGAGTGCCATGATAAGCCCCTTTCTCTAAGTGTCCTCCAGCATCACCTGGAACATACCATTTTTGAACTTTACGGTGCTCGTCTCCGATTGGATCATCATCTGCGTCTTCCCATGCTTCGTGAACACCTGAACCTGTTCCGTTTTCCTGCATATATAACTCACTGTCCATTACCGTAATCAATTCACCTTTCCCGGTCACTCCCTTTTCTGTGACTTTTCTGTTATTTTCTTCATTAGTTTGAGTAATCCACGTAGCGTCCTCGTTGAACACCCTATATTCGTTTCTGTCTTCTGTTATCGATTTCACACCGTGAAGTTTAGCAATTTCTACGATCTTTTCGGTATCTATTTTCAAATCAATCTTGTTTTCAGTTGAAAAATAAACATCGCCTCCAAGGTCATCGCTCACTTTCTTTTCGATATTGGATCCAAAGCCATCGAAGGTACTAACTTTCACACTCGATTTTTGAGATCTGCTTTCGATTAATTTTCTTTCAAACCTGTATGCTGGCTGGTATCTCCCTACCCAGTTCACAAAATCCAACTTTTTTACATCTTTTTTAGTCTGTAAGTCCATCTCGACAATATAATTGAATCTATGCCTAAATTCGTGCAAAGTAGCTCCTAGTTCTGTTATTTTTTCTTTCCATTCAGATTTTATCGGTCCGATAAATTGGACTATGTAGAACCCCTTTTCCCTCTCAGGATATTCATCGACTTTTAGATTTTCCGTGATCTGAGGTTCCCCTTTTGAAGTATGGAACGAATAAGAGGGTAATCCCACAAAATCTCTATTAGCAAGATTTTGAATTTCAGTTCCTTGAGCTTTTAGTTTGTTTTTACCTTTCTGTTTTGTTTTAACCAATAAAAAGGATTCATATTGTTCTAGCACTGAGTACTTTTGGTCTTTATCTAATCGATTCGTATCGAATCCCTTTTTTTCTACTAGTAATATCGTATCAAGATTTTCCTTTCCGGCGCCCCCTGCATTGTAAGGTATCGAAGAAGAAAAAATAGAAATGACCATGATAAAGGTAAAAATTATGACCTGGACTTTTCTAGTGCTCCTCATTTTTAGACCTCTTTAATTTTGGACTAAGACCGAAGCACAATCAAAATTTTTGACTAACACCGCTTTTACCAACACTTTTAGAGTGGGAAATAGTCTCGAAAAGGCTCACGTCTCTGAAATCGATTTCTTCGATTTTCCTGTACGCATCATCCTGGGAAAGTATCGTTTCACCCTCCTGGTAAACGTGTGCTGAATGGATAAAATGTTCCAAGCCCAACACTGAAACTCCTTTGTATTTTCTGTTAAATTCCCTGATGGTCTTGATGACTTTTGGAGACATCGATATCAATTCAATGTCGGTTTCCTTGATCTCGCTGAACGCCTTTTCATAACTGATTTTATCGCCAAATTCCTCCATAACTTCTTCCATTTCCATTAATGTGAATTCAGAAGTTTTCAAGTCATAGTTTCCGTCATGAAAGATTTTCATCCATTGATTTTCTTCTCCGCCATTTAATACATCTATTACAAGATCGGTATCAAGATACATATCATCTGAACTAATTACCTAGTCGTTAATTTATTAAATTCACCCGCACATTTTCTATTTAGTGTTTAAATTACACATATATGGTTTCATTAGATTAGAAAAAATTTATAAGAATGATCTTACTGTATTGACATTTTACATACGAAATAGAAAAGAAATAAAGGGTTTTGGTATTGGTTTGTTGTTTGGTATATCAGTCCTTTTTCTCAAGTGTCGGTAGATCTTTGTTATCCTTTTCTTCTTTTTTACCGTTATGAGTGACCAGTGTAATTGCTATCAGGCCAGCTACTAAGACCATGCCTAGTCCAGCTATTCCCAATTCGTTTTCTTCGGCTATTGAAGTAGTTGTGGAGCTATCTTCGCTGTCCTGGGATTGCGTTGTGTGTACTTGTTCGTCTAGTTTTTCGAGTTCTTTGTCTAACTGTTCAACTCTATCCTGTAGCTCTTTGGTTTCGATCTGATCGAGTTCTGACTGTAACTCATCGATGTCAGTCTTCAGTTCTTCCTCAGTACCTTCGACCTTTTCTAGTCTCTTCTGTAGTGAAGCTACATTGGACTCGACCGAATCGAGTGTCTCTAGCTCTTTGTTTATCGTTTTTATGTCGCCTTCAATTGTACCGATGTCACTTTCTAGAGTGTCGATGTCCTGTCCGATCTCTCTGATAGCTTCGGTTTTGGCGTTTTCTATGGCCTCTTTGAGAGCTTTTTCTTTGTTGAGCAGTTTTTCGTTCAATGTTTCTAACTCGCTGGAGAGGTCTTTCTGTACCTTAGTGATGTCAACATCCAACTGTTCGGCTTTGTCGTTAAGGCTTTGGATATCGGCCTTGTTGGCTTTGACATCGTTCTCTAGACCTTTGATCTGGGTATTCATCGTCTCGAGTTCTTCGTTGATCGTTTGGATGTCGCTTTCTAATGCACCAATGTCATTTTCTAGGGTGTCGATGTCCTGTCCGATCTCTTCGATCGTTTCGGTTTTGGCGTTTTCTATGGCCTCTTTGAGAGCTTTTTCTTTGTTCAGTAGTTTTTCGTTCAATGTGTCTAATTCTTCGGAAAGATCGTTCTGTACCTTAGTGATGTCAACGTCCAACTGTTCGGCAGTATCTTCTAGGCTTTCGATATCTTCTTGGCTGGCTTCAAGGTCGTTCTCTAATCCGTTGATCTGTGTCTCCATCTCCTCGAGCTGTGGTAGATACAGAGCGTAGACCTCTGTTTCCGCCATGTCACCGTTCGGATGTTCGGCCGTCACGTCGAAGACATTCTGGCCTTCGTCAAGTGTTGTTTCGTACATGAAGTAGCCGGTATCGTTGACATCGACCTCTTCGCCGTCTATGTAGACCGTCGATTCTGGATTGGTCTCACCTTCGATTGTGAAGTTTTCCTCGTAGGTGAGGTTCTCCACTCCTCCTTCTGGTGAGATTATGTCCAGTTCGGCGTCCGGAGTATCAACTGTGAAGTTGACTTCTTCGATGTATTCATTTCCTGCTAGGTCGGTACCACGGACATAGGCTGTGTGTTCGCCATCCGAGAGATCCGAGAACGTGTACTCAGTCGCTAGCGGTGGTTCTGGTAGTGCTTCAGGTGGCTCGGCTACGTGTGCTACGGAATTGGCCACGATCTCCTTCGCATCGTCGGTATGCTGACCTGGTAAGACCCATCCGAATCCAACTGAGGTGAGAAGTACATCTCCTCTGTCCTCGTTTACGGCGAATGCGTTGTCGCCGTTGTTCGCTTCAGCGTACACATCGGCATCGGTATCCGTGAAGGTAGCACTGTCCTCAAAACCATCCGTATGTATCAATACTTCGTCTCCTGGTTCAGCTACGCCTTCGAGGATCGGATGTGAACCGGTAATTTGCCATACATTGTTACCCATATTATGGGATACACTATCCGGATCATCTATCACGTCCGAACGCTGATTCAATGTGGTAGGACCAAGGTTCTGTGATGTATAGACCGTTCCTATTCCGTCGGTAGCTTCGAACCACTCGTCTTCGTTGGAACTGTCTAAGCCGTGCACGAAGTAGGAACTGTAAGCCTCGATATCCTCTAGTGCCTCTTCAGAGGATACCTCTTCAACTGTGTACTCGTCCGGTAGTTCTTCATCAAGGATATCGACCCAGTCATCACCATATCCTTCAGTGTCATCTACTACTCCTATCTTAGTTTCTTGAGCCATCACTTCTTCGTTCTCTTCTGGCGGTTCTGGATCTATCCAGCCTTTATCATCCAAACGGACTTCGAATTCTTTCAAATTGGTGACGTTATCATAACCTTCCCATTCGACGGTATAGGTGTCGTCTTCTATCACTTCGCCTTCGTCGGGTGAAGTGATATTCACTATAGGCTCGATAGGATCGAAGAACACGTTGACGGAAGCTACTTTTTGGTTGCCGGCTTGGTCGGTACCTCTCACATCTATGATGTTCTCGCCTTTTTGTAGACCTTCTTCAATTACCGCGTGTTCACTGAGACCGACATTGGACCAATCGTTACCGTTCACACGTACCTCGTAGTAGTCCATATTGACTTGTTCATCGTATCCGTTCCACTCGACTTGGACTTCGTTTTCATTCAAGACGTCGAACGCCTGCGGACTTGTAATCTCTACCGTTGGTGCTTTGGTATCTACGGTGAAGTCTACGGTATCCATGGCCTTATTGCCTGCTTTGTCGACCGCTCTTACGTCTAACGTGTGTTCATCCGTCGGTACATTGTTTATAGTGACAGCGTTGATCGTGCCTACATCTGTCCAGTCTATGTAATCTCTCAACCGGACTTCGTAGTAGTCTATTCCGGCCCTGTCGTCTTCACCTTGCCATGCTGCCATGACTGTACTGGATCCGAGTATCTCTCCGTCTTCTGGCATCATTATATCGACTTCTGGATCGTAATAGTCCACCATGAATGTCCAGACTTCGGATTCTACCAGATAGTCTCCATCGTCTACTGTGACGTACCAGGAGTGTTCTCCTTTGTGGAGCATCTTCCACTCTATAGTGGCTCTCTCTCCAGCATGTACATCATCTACTTCACCGATCAGTTCATCTGTTTTTGCATTGTAGAAGTCGACATCCATCACTTTGTCGTAATTGCCGTGACCGAGTTCGAAGCTCAATTCTGTTCTCTCGTGTTTCTGCACCGAGATAGCACCCTCATCTTCCGGCTCTGGTTCTTTCGGTGGATAAGGCGCATCTGGTTCTTTAGCTGTGTCGCCGTAAACGTTCTCAGCTGTAGTAGCTTTTTCTGTCAGCACTTTTGCCTCTACTGCCCATGAATAATCTAGACCTGAACTTTCCGTAGTACTCCAAGCTCCTGGATCGAATGGATCAGCGTTGAATCCGCTTATCAAACCACCATCTTCGACCATCGGTGGTATTATTCCGAATGGATAGTTACCAGCACCTTTGTCCTGCAACTTCATGACTATCCAGTAAGTGCCTGGATCCTTAATCTTAACGCTTTGTTTCAGTTCTAAATCGACCCATCCGGCGCCACTGGTGTCATACTTTTCTGAAGAGCCTGCCCATGGTTCGACTGGTGCACCATCGCCGCTAGCTGGTGATACGAAGGCTTGAGCGTAATCACCTGCATCTGCGTAATCGTAGTAGGATACTTCTGAGATCAAACCTCCTATCTTGTCGGAGAGGTTTAATTTCATTGCACCGTACCAGTAACCCTCAGAATTATATCCTATAGCATTATCTACACTAGTTTTGTGTTCTTCTGGATGCTGGAAGTGCCAATCTCCTTTTGGCTTGATTTCTTCTTGTGGCGTCTGAGCTTTTACGGTGTAATGCCAGGTTTTGTGATCCTCTGTTCCGGCACCTCTGTCGAAGTACCTGTATTCTTCCGAGTCGTCAGCTTCTACACTGGCTATCTGTTCTCCAAGTTCGCCCTCAGAAGCGCAGCGATAGATGTTGTATTGTTCTACGTTGTCTTTGCCTGTTCCATCATCTGCGGAAGCGTCCCATGTGAGTCTGTTATCGCCGTGATGCCTCTTGTTCTTATAAGGCACTTCGGCTCTCACTTCTATATCGTCAATTCTCCAGCCTTGACCAGGTTGGTCGTCATCCCAGTCGTCTACTCCTGCTTGCCACTTGAACTGTATTGTCTCACCTTTGTAATCATTAAGATCGAATGTCACTTCTTCCCAGCCTACTGTCTTCGTCCAGGCGGGTTGTCCTTCCATCGGGTTATCGAAGGCAGTGCTGATGGTATCTGGATATCCTCCCTCTGGTTCCACTATGTTCCAATTACTACCGTCAGTAGATATCCTCATGTTTCCGCCGTCGTATCTGTAATCGAAGTCTCTCCAGTGCTGGAATGTCAATTCGGCCCAGGTTGCGTTAGCCGGCACCAATACCTCGGGTGAGATCAACCAGCTAGTAGCGCCGCCTGTATGCTCTTTAGCCTTATCGTACATTCCGTCACCGAAGTCCCATGAATAGTCTCCTTTGTAGGCTCCGTGATCTCTCACGCCCCACTCGTTATGGCCAGCTGGATCTTCACCTGTCTCGTAACCAGATTCGGATTCACCGCCTTCTAGTGAATCGTAGAACGGTACTTCTTCTACCAGCTTGACGTGGTCGACATCGAGGTTCTCCGGTGGTTTGGCATTGATTATCTTGAACTCTTCACTCATCTCGTCTGCCCACAGATCGTTCTCATCTTCGACGTGGAATCTGATTTGAGTGTTATGGATCTGTTTCAATGGTATGTCCCAATCGTAATCTCCAAAGGCTTCGGGATCTTCTATCTCCGCGATGTCTTCCCACTTGTATCCTCCGGCAAGTGTCCATATCTTGTATTCGAGATCGAGAGAGGTCAGATCTCCGTCACCAGGTTGGATCGTCCAGTCTATCGTTTCCGTGGTATTTATGTACCATACACTGTCGCCGGTTGGTGAGTTGATATTATCAAACTGTGGCGGTTCATATTCGGTCAATGTGAAGTATTCGCTTTGTGAATACGATGAATCTCCTGAGCTGTCTATTGTAAGTTTGATCAGGGATTCATGATTCGTACCGTCAACATCATCTACGGTCCAGGTGTAGCTTCCTTCGCCTTTACCTACATCTTTTCCTTCAAAGATGTTATCCCATGTCTCTCCTGCATCGGTGCTGTATTTGGCCGTTAAGGTAGCGTCTACATCGCCAGATGCAGCGTACCATTCTATGTCCTCTTCGTTACCGCTAGTCCATATTTCCTCTGCCTCAGGAGCATCTACTCTTACTTCGGGCGGTTCTAAACCGCATTCGTCTGCCATCTGTTCGTTACCTACATCGTCGGTTGCCGCGACTTGGTAATAGTATCTGGTGTAATCGTATCTACCCATATTCTCATCGATATATTGGGTAGTTCCATTTCCTACTGTATCTAAGTACTGCCATTCACCTGGTTCTCCATCGATCGACTCTGCTCTGTAGATGTTGTAACCCGAGAAATTCTGATTGGAATCATCTGGTGAAAGGTCCCAAGTCACATTATTGTGAACCGGTGCAGTACCATCACCATACCAATCTACGTTGATATTGCTTGCAGGTTCCGGCGGTACGCCGTCGACCATCGCGTATCTATATTTGTATTCTTGCATCGCTTGGTCCCAGTATCTAGCTTCGATTTCGTCACCATGTTTGACTTTTATACCTTCACTGTCTTCGCCTTTCTCATAATCTGGTCCTATATCCACGTAACCGGTAACGACTCCGGTTTTCTCACCTTTGAGTCTGACTTGCATGCTATCTCTCACTTTTCCGTCTCCACCGTCTTTTATGCTGTGGACCAAAATATCGTAGGTATCGGTCTCAGTCATGTCCTTATCGATGACAGTAAAGTTGATCCTGTCTTCCTCTGCATATCTGTCAGAATCCATCATGAACAATCCATCTTCAGTTAAGAATGAATTCTGCACACATAAAGCAAAGTCCTGATTCGGCTCATCTATGTTATCATTGGCTTTCATCGGGATGTCGTGTCCTATCACTTCGACATTATAACTTCCAGCTTCCGGATTCTCAATATAGACGCTTAACAGGTTGTTAACGTCGTCATATCCATCATCGTCAAGGTCAAAAGTTTCCATCGCTTCTGTCCCGGGATAGCTGTAACCCGATGTGCTCATTTTGCCTCCATCTTTTGCGAAGGCGTTTCCTCTGTATACATTTCCGTTAGGTCCAGTGACTTTCAATCTCAGGTCGTTCTGGAGTGTTGGATTAGCACCAGCTTGTGCGGCTACATCGTCCCATGATAGCGTTATCTTCAACGGCTTATCTGTATCCATTGGTGCGACGGAATACTCTTCTGTATCTCCTGTGGTCAGATAAGTATCTTCACCCTCAAAGGTCTCTCCATCATACAACATGAAGGGTCCGCCTTTCGGTAGGTTGTGATCGACCAATGGTGTAAGATCTATTCGTCCCCAACCCTCATACCTGTTGGGTACGTGGTCTATTTCTCCATCTCCGTTATGGTCCTCTGGCAGATCATATGCTGTACTAGTTATAATCGCTCTCGTCATAGCGGGACTGGGCTTGCCAGTAGTTAATGGGTGGTCTTGATACCAATCGGCTACAACTGCGCCTGCTCCCTGACCATGGGGAGACGAGAACGAAGTGCCTGCATATCCTACATAGTTTGGATCTATCTCAGGATCATTGTACCAGTAAGTGGACAGAATGTTATTGGCTGGGGCTGCAACATCAGGTTTGATCCTGTTGTCATTGGTATAACCTCGAGAGGCACCATCCCAATACTCGTCTGCGTTAGGAGCGGATTCCATAAATTCTGAATCCGGCTGATAATTTTCTGTACCACCTACGGACAATACATTCTTAGCTGTACCGCCCGGTTCTCCGACCGTATTGTCTCCTCTAGCACCAGAATTTCCTGCCGAGAACGTTATGAATAACGGCTCTTCTTGTTCGCTATCTCTATTAGCATCTCTAACCGACTGATCTAAGTCTCTTGTTCGAGCCGAATATCCTCCTCGAGCGCCCGTCATACCCCAGGAATGTGTCTGTCCGAACAGTTCAGGTTCCTGTTGCTTGGCCTGCTCTGGCACTTCACGAAGATCGCCGGGTATGATCAAAGATCCACCGTCGTTTGCTATCCTGGTATTGAGTATCTCAACTTCTGGAGCAACACCCATGCTTGCATAGTAATCATCGTCCCAACTTTCTATTCCTGTCCAGTCTAGAGCTTCATCTCCGACCTGATTACCTGTACCGTGATAACCGTCGCTACCTAGCACTCCGGCTACGGCTGTACCGTGGCCATATCCGTCCCAAGGTTCACCTTCATCCGTGGTTTCACTTTGATAATCATATCCATCGATGATCCTACCGGTGAAGTCAGGATGGCCCGGATTGCCATAAGTACCGTCACCTATACCGGTATCGGCTACGCTAACTATTATGTCGTCTCCTGTATAACCCTGCTGGGCTGTTCTTGCTCCTGCTGGAGCCCACTCGGGATTATCTCCTCTGTATGGCTTTACTGGAGTCTCAGGTTCTCTTCCTGGAGGATCTGGATCTTCCCATTCCCACTGAGGAGCCCAATTCCAAGAACCGCCGCCAGTTATCTGTGACGACATCTCGTGAAGTGTCGGCTCCAAGTTGGGGGAGATGTAGTAAACACTGCTTATCTGGGCAAGATCTACAAGATCTGCTTTATCATCTATCACTGCGGTCACTATCGCGCCTTCGGGCGTGTTACTCACTTTGTTTATTCTTTTTACAGTACCTTCTAGTTCCATCAGAGCGGAAGCGGTCATACCTTCTAGTACGTTTATCTTGACCACTAGCTCGTCTGGATAATTCGGTTGAGCTCTCTGTATCTTTTCTTCCTTTGTCAACGTTTCGGTTACTTCTCCTGTTACCGTTTCTATTCCTCCAGTTGATTGACCGTTCTGTTCGACAGAGAGGGTGTTTTCTGCATTTTCGGCAGTTGTAAATTCATTGTTTTCCTCTTCCCCTTCAACCTCTTGTTCGAGATCCTCGAGATCCTTTGTAAGGATCGGATCTATCTTGAATCCTGGTTGGTAGGGTTTTACCCATTCAACGTATTCTAGGTCTGCCACTTTTTCGGCCCTCTTAGTCGACATCTGTACCTCGTAACCATAATTGTGTACAGAGGTTATGAAATCTACGCCCATCTCTTCCATCTCTTGTCTCCACTCTGGGTTTCTCGGACCGATCATCTGTAGTAAGTATATCTCGCGCCCGAGTGTATCGTCCTCTATCTCGTTTTCATCAACGGTCAGTTCTTCCTGTACTTCAGCGTCGTTCACCGATTCAAAATTCAGTTTTTCAGTGAAGTCCGGTAATCCCTTTTCTCTGTCAAATTCATAGCCTTTCACATGTAGTTTCGTTCTTTCTTCTAAAAGATCTACGTTATATTCCTGTTTCAATTGTTGAAGGTCGTTTTCTTCAACTTCTAGTAGTACGTAGTTTCCATATGAGTCGATCAAACTCCCGTACTGGTCGACTCCGTCGACATCGCCAGTCTTTACGAGGACTGGCTGAGTTTCACTAGATTGTGGTTGTGACTGAGCTCCTTGGCTCACAAATGCCATTCCAGTTAGTGCATTTCCGGCCACTAGTATCACTGCCATCACCAAAACTATCATTTTTATTTCGCTTTTTCTTTCCATATTTTGTCCTCACGTTTGAGCTTATCAGCTCAATATCTACCATTCTTTTACCCCATAAAAACGTCATTGGCACATGTGCTACTTCGAACAGTATATTGCTTAATAAAAACATATTTTCAATTTTATTTTATAATGATTTGATTTTCGCTACCCGCTTTAAGTATATCTTTCCTCCAAAAAAGAAAAAAACTAAACAAAAAATATTAATAAATTATCGTCTGTTTGTAAACGACGAATGAAATATACGCGAGGGAAGTATAGAATCCTTATACATCTAGCTAATCAAGACAGTATAGAGGATTCTACGGTAGTTCCATATCGAGTATGCCAGAGCGGTATCGCCGAAAGTGTAGATCTTTCTAGGAGTCGTACCAGCAAATTAATAAAACAATTGATTGAAGAGGATCTGGTCAAAGAAGAAACAAGCCGGGTTGTAGGTCTTAAAAGGCGTAGAAAAGTTTACTCACTAACACGAAAAGGTCTAGATAGGGCAAAAGAAGTCAGAGGGGAGTTGGAAAAAAAGAAAGTAATACTCAAAACGGAATCATCTAAACAAGAAATAAAATTAGATGAGATCTACTCATATATCGAGTCACAGAGTCCTCTCATAGTTGGTCTAAATAATATAGATGAAAATGGTGTTATCGATCTCTCTAAACGGCATTCTGAGCCAAAAGATGTTTTTGCCAATCGTGAAAAAGAGACCGAGTTTCTCTCGGATAAGTTGGAACAGGTCTCGTCTGAAGGTACTCTTATTGTCCTTATAAGAGGCTATCCCGGTCTTGGAAAAACTAGACTCGTAAATCATTTCAAAAAACACGTACTTTCAGAAGGATTTGAATTTCTGAGTGGAAGAGGACATTATTCTAGCTCTGAACCTTATTTACCATTTTATGAAACTCTCAGAGAGCACTTTGAAAAAAAAGAGGATTTAGATCAATTCGGTTTGAGCTTTCTGCCATCTAAAGAGTCGAGCCCCGCGGAGAACACTCCGATGAGTTTTAGTCAGGAAAGCGAACCAAGGAAAAAAGATATTTCAAATCCTTTTTCATCCAATAGTAGAGAAATAATCTTTACTAAAGTCTCTGAATTGTTCAGAGAAATTTCTAGAGATAGTCCTTTTGTATTTTTCTTAGATGACCTCCAATGGGTGGATAAGACTTCATTGATGCTCTTTCATTATCTCGCTAAAAATCTAAATGACGCTCCGATTTTAATAATCGGAGCGTATAGACCTAATGATCTCGATCGGGACGATTTTTTCGACGAGATGATCCACAGACTGAAAAAGGAAGATCTCATAGAGGAGTTGGAGCTAGACCAATTAGAATGGGAAGATACAAAGGAGATAGTCGAAGGATTGCTAGGAGGGATCGATACTCCTGATGATTTCATTCAAATTATACATACTATTTCAGAGGGAAACCCCCTCTTAAATGAAGAATTAACCAAACAAATGATGGAAGATGGTACCTTGGATCCGAAAAAAAACGAATTTCCAACGAACGAAAAAGAAATAGAAGTTCCTAATGCGGTAGAAAATATAATAGAAAGAAGGACGGATGGTTTATCCACTGAGACATACAAAGTGCTCCAAGTAAGTAGTATCATAGGAGAACAGGTCGATTTTACAGTACTCCGTAAAGTTATGGGGATGGATTCTATAGACTTATTGGAGCATATTGACATGTTGACTGGGGCAGGACTACTTGAGAGCGGACCGGGTGAGGATGCTTTTGATTTTACTCATGGTTTGATACATTCGACTATATACGAAAATGTTCCCACACCTTTGAAAAAAGAACTGCACAAAGAGGTAGCTGAAGCCATGAGAGATGTATTTGAAGAAAACATCGAAGAGTATTATTCGAATATAGGTCGTCATTATGAAGAGGCTGGAGAGTATAAAGAGAGTTTAGAATTTTATCTGAAACAGGGTAAAAGGAACAGGACGGTATGCGCTCATGAATCGGCTATTGATTTGTATGAAAAATCATTAGAATTGGCTGAAAAAGTTGATCAAGAAGAAACCAAATGGGAGATATTTGAGAACTTGGGGGACGTTTACTTGACATTAGGCGAGTTCGATACTAGTATCGAGTATTATGAAAAAATTCCTAACAAAAATTTAGAGCCGAAAGAACAACAACGCCTATCGAGAAAAGTCGCGAGGGTATATGAAAAGAAGGGAGAGTTGAACCAGTCCCTAGAATACATAGGAGATAGTCTAAAGCAACAATTCGAAGAATATTCACTATACTTCCCCCTAAATGTAGAGACATGTAGGCTCCTTTATAGAAAAGGGTGGGTTGAAATGAAACTGGGAGACTATAATTCGGCGAAAAGAGATTTATCAAAAGCTCTAGAGATAGGAGAAGTTTATGGAAGCGAACAGGAGTTATCCTCTATTTACCATGCACTCGGGACTATTTCTTCTAAAAGAGGAAAGTATGATGAAGCTTATGAAGATCTAGAGAGAGCACTTGAGATGAGGGAGAAATTAGATGATGTTCGTGGAAAAGCTTCCTCGTTGAGCAATATCGGCACCGTATATTTAGAAAAAGGTGATCTAGATAAAGCATTGAAAAAATTTCAAGATAGTTTAGAGATTTTGAAGGAAATCGGGGATAAAAGCGAGATACCCAGCATATTGGTCAATATCGGAAATACCTACCTTAGAAAGGGCGAGATGGAAAAAGCTTATGAATATTTCAGAGAAAGTTATAATATGTTTGAAGAATCTGGGAATAAAAGAGGTATGAATATATCACTGAATAATTTAGGTTCTTATTACATGAGAAAAGGCGAATTTGACGCGGCTCTAGAGCATTATGAGAAGAGTATTAAATTGAGTGAAGAAAACGATATCAAAGAAGGTTTAGCTTTAGGTCATAATAATTTTGGAGAGGTTTACAATCATAAGGAAAAATGTGAAGAGGCGGAATCTCACTATCAAAAATCTATTCGACTATACGAGGAGATGGAAAATGAAAGCGAGATGGTCGAGCCCTTATCAGGATTGGCAGAGGTACTTACCAAGAAGGAGGATCACGAAGAAGCGTTGAATAAGGCAAAGAGAGCATTGAATATATCTGAGAGGATCGGAAGTAAATTGAAAAAGGGAATAGGCCATAAGATACTCGGAATAGTATATAGAAATAAAGATGAAACAGAGAAAGCTAGAGATGAATTTGAAAAAGCGGAAAAACTACTTGAAGAGAAAGGGGCAAAAGAAGAACTATCTGAAGTGTTCTATCAATATGCTCTTCTCAGTGATGAAGAAAAAGAAATGGAAAAATACCTCAATAAAGCTCAGACATTATTTCAAGACGCAGGGATGGAGATCTGGAGCGAAAAATGTGAAAAAAAGTTAAACAAAGAGCATAGTTAATTGGTACTTACTATTAATTGGTAGTTACTAGATTATTTTCTAAATATATATGATTATTGCGGCCATCAATAACAACGGATATCTAGTCGAGATGAACCACTTTGGCATATTTTTAGCGGATTTTTTACAAGACGCCGTTAAATCTTCTTTATTTCCTGCTGAGTAGATCGAGTAACTCGTATTTAGGATCAGAAGTGTGTTGATGATCCCTAATATTATGAAAATAAGACTGCTGTATACGTTATAAGAGGTCCATCCTAGGAGTATCGGTTTCAAGATCACACCTAAAACGGCGGTCAGACCTCCTGATATTGTAAATAAGAATGCCCATTTCATCGTGTTTCTTAAGCCGAGAACATGTGCCCAAGTTCTTATATCTTCTACTTTATCTTCTTGGTAATCCTCACATGTGTTTACTAAGGTGACCCCCTCATTGAGTAATGCGTACCCGATGGTGAAGACGACTATATATAGAGTCAGAGTATCTTTGAAAATGAACCATCCGCCGAGGACCGGTAAAGTATACAATCCGATAAGTACCGGGAAGGGACTAAAAATACCTCTTTTTTTGATCCTCATAGGTTCTGCTGAATAGATATAGCCCATAGCCAGTCCCGAAAGAGCTAATACCGAAGTTTTTACATAACCTTTCCATAGCAGGATCAGAACGATCGAAAAGACAAATACGCCCTCTATGAATATCAGTTTTTTGACCCTGCTTTTACCAAGCACCTCAACTCCAGAACTTAGATGGGTTTTGTATTTTCTATCAATAGATATATCATACAAACAGTTGATATTACAAGCAAAGGTGATAAGAAGGAAATAAAGTAAAATGTACAGTAAGGAGGGTAGCGAAAAAAATGAAGCCAAGCTGCTTGCGCCGAGGATTAACCCTAATAGCGGATGAGGTGGAGTCCCTAATTGAATTTTAGCTCTGCTAATACGAAGGAAAGCGACAATATTTGAATACAGACTTCCCTCACTCATCCTCAACTCAAAAACTTAGAGGTTATATAAAAATATTAGCTTAGAATCATGCGTAGGTTGAAAAAAGAAGGATGTGATTGTTTTTAGAAAAGAAATAATTCCCTTTTTGCCCTTGATATAGAAAATGTGCGGGTGGGATTAATAACTAATCATCAACATCATCGAATCAAGTGTGAAAGCTGAACTACTGCGGAGGAAAATAGACAGACCACCTGTAAATCAGGGTCATGATGAGGGAGTGAAAAATGACGAGAATAGATGGGAAGAAAAGGAGGTTCATATTTGATTAAGAAATCGTATTGTCCTTTTTGTGAGGAGATAACTGAGCACAAAAGAAAGGATCCGAGTAAAAGTTCTAGATTGATCTGTCAAAGATGTAGGATGGGGACGGTTCCCAAAAAATTAAAATACGATCCAGAAAGATCAGGAGACGTTTATCTTCTTCGATCTGAAAACAACGAGACCCTGTATGATATTATAGGGGAAATGACGTCCTTAGATAAAAAAATATTTTTCGTGACTAGAAAGAATCCCGGGATCATCGAACAAAAACATGATTTGAAGGAAGACAATTTAGTCTGGTATGTAATTAGAGATACTGAATCAGCAGTAACTGATGGTAAACTAAACAATATAATCTATAGAATAAAGAACTTTTTTTCCAGTGATGGAGATTTTCTCTTCGTTGATGGTTTGAATTACTTTTTTGAAAATCATCATAGTTCGAGAATAATCAGATTCCTTCAAACTATAGAAGAAAGAACGATCAAGAACGGTGTGAAATCTCTTTTAGTCTTTTCCCCCTCTTCTGTAAGAGAAAAGCATCTCTCTTGGATCAGGAGTGAGTTGGAGCTCAATAATTTACTGCGGACGAGAGAAAAAAGAAAGATATTGGAAACGCTCTTAGAGAGAGATCTGTCCGAAGAGAGAGAAGCTCAAGGGGAACTCTATGAAGAAAAAGGATTCGAAGAGCTAGAAACGGAAACGATGAAGAAGGCTTTAAAAGAATTAAATTTCAAATTTCAGATCGGAGAGCTTTCTGTAGATGAATATATATCAAAAAGGTCGCAGCTAGTTAACGAAAAGGCTAACAAAGATATTTCTTTCCAAAAATCGACGATAAACAGATTGAGGAGAAAAATATGACCATTAAAACTGCTAATAACGTCGTAATCATAGGTTCTGGAACAGGAGGCTCTTGTGCTTTCAAAAAAATATTTTCTCATCTCCCTGATCTGAACGCGTCTATCGTTTTGGTTCATCATACGAGCATTCACTTGAATGGATGTATGACCGAGTGGCTGGATAATTTAACGGAGATGGATGTTGGATTGGCTGAAGAGAAAGATGAATTACAAGAAGGAAAAATTTACGTTGCACCTATCGAAAAACAATTGAAGATAGAAAATAGGACTTTGAGGCTTGTAGAACCTAAAAATGATGAGATACAAGTAACTTCTATAGATATTACCATGAAATCTCTTTCTCCGAAAAAGAGAGGAGGTGTTCAAGGTATTATTCTCAGTGGGATCCGACACGACGGAGCTGAAGGTCTTTCTCACATCGCGGAGATCGGGGGAACTACCATAGTTCAATCGATTCCCTCAGCAATGATCTCTAATATGCCGAAGACAGCCTTAAATTCTGGAAAGGTGGACATGGTCTACACTCCGAGAGAGATAAAATCACATCTTGTAGAAAATTTCAGAAAGAAATATGATGGGGATCTGCTTCCGACCTACACGAGGAACAAAAATTATCTAAGATCATGATTCTAAAAGTATTTTTCACAGATGATTGTTAGATACTTAACGTAGCAAATGTGCGAGTTAAACCTATAAAGCTATAATCTTTATACAAAATTAGAAAATTCAGGAAGTTAATGATCAAAGGCAGGGGATGAGGCCCTTCATATCTGAGACCCGTCTCAATATATATTATTTCAAATCCGCCCCATCCCCTGACCTTCCCCTCTTTTACATATTGGTTAGGTGATCGAGTTGTTACTTTTTGAAAATCATACAGGATTTCTAACAGAATCATCAATGACTAGATCTAAAATAGGAGTTATTAGCCTATTTTAAAGATGGTAATTAGATTTGAGGATTGGGGAACATGTTTCTTTCTTCTAGCTTCTTGCTTTCCGGTATATTCCTCACTCAATAATATTGATGCTCAATTATCATATTTAGGTTGGAATTTTTTTTCATTGTTACAGATTTTTATTAATTTTTTGAATTTTTAACTTCTATATCATAATTATATTCTCGATTATGTCGATAAATAAAATGGCACATGTGCTCCTTATTTTTTTAAATTCATACTTTATAGACGCCTTTGAGGGATAAGAAAAAACTTAGCTTCCAATCGAGAAACATTAGGAAAATTGAAACTATAAGTGAAGAGGGAGCTTAACACCTAACCAAAAAACGCGGAAAAGGATTCAATCTCCTAGTCCGTGAATCGTGATCTGAGTCAAGTTCGAAGCCTAGTCTAATCATTAGGCGGGAAATGTCTAGAATAAAATAAATATTAGGTGAAAAAAAGATGAAAAATAAATTGATAGTGTCCTTGGTTTCGATCATACTGTTAGCAGGGGTAGCATTCGGCGTGGGGATCGTTACTGGAGAAACAACAGATACAGCAAATACCGATGTCACGGTAGACGTAGAGTACGTACCTCCCACAATAACCATTGATAGTGTCACTCAAGATATCGGGTGGCAAGATGATGTTACTGTGGAAGCAACCGTCACTGCACCCGGACATGGAAACGTCGTTGATGAAGTAGTCTTCGAGTTTGAATACGTCGGAGAACAAATGGGTGGAGACGCTGTCACGGAAGTAACCAAAGAAGGTCTTCAACCTTCGAACTGGGTTGAAGGCGAAGGAGAAGTCGATCACACCTTCACCCTTGCGGATAGTGAGATGTGGAGAGCCGGAGATTGGAAGGTGAACGCTACGGTATACGGCACTGATGGAAACGCGGATGTAAATTATGATACTGCAACAACCTCCGTTAACGAGCATCTCGAAATCAATTGGGCAGAAGACGGAGAAGCTTCCGGACAACCGGGCGATCATTTGTACGGTGAAGATTTTCACGTTCCAGGTGGCGATAAGCAGCCAGAGATAAACATAACTGCTAATGACAATTGGCAACTAGAGTTCGAAAACTTCACTCTTGAGCACGTGAATAAAGACGAAACTATTACTGGAACTGGTGATTATGATCAATCTCTTGGGATGCCTAGGTGGAAACACGAAACTAGCATAAATTACGATGTAGAAATTCCCTGGGGTTCAGTGGATGGAACTTATGAAACTAGTGAAGATAATGCTACACATATTTTGAGTAGCTATGGAGGCACGATAGATAATCTTCCTCTCTCTGATTGGACTCAAACCAAAGGAGAATATAGCGAAGAGCAATATGAATTCTTGTTAGATGTGCAAGATAATCTTCCAGATCCATATACATTAGAGATATATGTTGAAGATAAAAACGGTGATCCTTTCACAGGAGAAATAAATGATACGGAGTCCGGTGATGCGTATATTTGGATAACAAACCATCACGGTTCATTTAATGAGACACCTACAACTAGTGGTGGCGGTTTTACAGATCTAGACTTTGAAAAAGACGGTACTGCAGAAATAGTCTTAGGAAACGATGGAAACCCTGATGTTACATATAGTGGATACGATGTGAACACTTTCACAGATAGTATAGTGATTGATTTTGATCAAATTGGATCTAGTGATTATTCAGATCTATCGGTTGAAGGTATGTGGATTGAAGTAGGCTAATGATTGCTATAGAGAACTAAGTCACACTAAAAACCCCTTTCCCTCTATAATTCCAAACCGCGGTAAAGGGTTCAACCCCTCGACCCGCGAAGCAAGATTAGCCAAGTTCGAAGCTCGGTCTTAGCACTGAGCGGGAAACGACTTGAAAATAAGAGGAATAGGTGAAAAAATATGCTTGAAAATAAGACAAACGCTGTGTTTGTCTCGATAGCGGCACTATTGCTCGTACTGAGCGCTGCGATGCCGGTAGTTTTAGCTGGAGATTCGGAGACAACGGATGTGACAGTTGAAGTCAATGGAGTCGATCCGACCATAACTATAACCGATCATACATCCTCCATCCCCTATGATGGAACTCAAACAGTAGATATAAAGATAGAGACACCTAGTCAAGACCAAGCTGTTAAGGACGTTCATATCGAGTTAGAACATACTGAGTATACTGATATAGGCGACGCTGAAGATTATTTAGATACATACCAGTATGATTCCAGTTTATGGTCTGAGGGTGTATACAAAGATACTATCAAGGTAAGTGGGAACTTCATGAGATACGGCGGATGGGAAATTACCGCTACTGCAGAGGCAGAGTATGGATACAATAACGACGACGCTACTGCGTCTTTTGATGTTGAGTCCCATGTGGTCATCACTGACGCTGATAATGGTTATGGAGAAGCTAAACCAGGCGAGAACGTGGGCGACTGGCAGGTTTCTGAAAATGATACTTCTCAACCCCAGATATCTATTGAGTGTAACGGTAATTGGGAATTATCATTCGAAGACTTCACTTTAGAAGGACCTGGTGATGATATTAGTGGTGATAATACGGGTGGTACCTATAATAAAACAACCGGTACCCCGACTGGTGCAGATGGAGAAACTTATGATATACAATATGAGGTCTATGTCCCATACGGTCAAGAAGACGGTACCTATAGTACCGATTCAGATCCTGCTAGCCACACACTAACTAACACAGATGCATCATAATGAATCCAACATCGTTTGACGAAAACCACTGAAAAACTCTTTCCCTATATCCATCTCTTGGAGGCGAAGGGAGCAAAGTTCGAAGCCTGGTTTTATCACTGGGCGGGAAATGGTTTGAAAGATCAGGAAGAGAAAAAGGATATGAGTGAAGATAAGATAAAGGCGATGTTTGTGATGGTAACGGCACTATTGCTTGTCGTGAGTGCAGGGATACCGGTGGCGATCGGCACCCAAGATGATGCTGAAACTGATGTCACAGTCGATGTAGAGTTCGTCTGTCCAACAATAGAATTGATAGATTACCCTGAAGACACGGTCAATTACACGGATGACATATACGTAGAAGCCATAGTTACGACACCAGGACAGGATAACGCTGTTGAGGATGTCAAATTTGACTTCGAAAGTGAGCACTATTGTCATATCAACAAAAGTTCGGATGCAGTAACTAAGGTAACTAAAGAAAATCTGGGAATCAATTGGTCATACGGTGATGACGGTGCTGAAGGAAAGGTTAACCACACCTTTGACCTTGACAATCTAGATGGTGATATGTGGCAAGCAGGAGAATGGACTTTAATAACCACCGTTTACTGTACTGGCGACTGTGGAGACTCCCACTGTTCGGATACATCTTCGACAATGATCTACGTCGAAGAGCATTTAGAAATAAATTGGGCTGATAACGCGGAAGCGTCAGATGAGCCAGGGCAAGACCTAGGGCCCGAACAGTTTGAAAATACCGACGGTGAACATCCTAAATTGGAGATAACCGCCAATACTCACTGGGAACTAGAGGAACCGAAAAATATAACCTTAACACATCAAGAGGGAGATGAAATCGAACTCAACGTAACCTACAATCAACCTGAAGCTGATGAGGATAGATATCCGATGTGGGAAGAAACGATCAAGATTAACTACAGTGGAGAAATACCTTACGGCGCGATGGATGGCGATTACCTAGGTACAGCGACCCATTCACTGGTGAGTATACCTTGTCCGGGTTGCTAGACTGTCCGGGTGGTGAATAAAACTCAGACTAAAAATAACATCTTTCCTAGGAAGGGTGAATAGGAAAACAACTTCCCAAAAACCCTTTCCCTTAATTATTTCAAAATCCGTGGGAAATGGTTGGAATCCAGATCCCACGAAACCAGATCCAGGGAAAGTTCGTAGCTCGCTCGAATCAACGGCCGGAAAAAGCTCTTTGAAAATGAGGGATAAAAGATGATTAAAAAGAAAGATGGTGATAGGAATTTCATGTTAGTGTATCTAGTACCGATTTTTCTCATGATGGGATTAGCTATAAGTGCAAACTTTGTCTCTGGGCAGGGCGAAGAGGATGTAACCGAAGATATAGAGTATGAACTCGTTCAAGGCTATTTCACCCAGATAAGTTACAGCGGTGAAGAAGATATTTCTATAGAACTTACCCATCAAGAAGATAATTTCACTTACGACTGGTCTTATTCCAACGGTGAATGGAACGGTGACCTTGAATATCTCGATGAAAAGAATACTCAATATTCAAAGGATGAATGGACTTTAAGTATAGCGGTAGATCATGACGCGCCTATTGATGATGATTGGATCATGAATATAGACGCACAACAATACGGAGTTCGAGTGCTCGAAGCTGATACGGGCCTAGCAAAAAGTGGTAGCCTGGAATTCATGATGGAACCGCAAACTAGTGGTGCTACCGGATCCGACAGTTTCGAGTTAGTAAACAACGGGAACGTACCCTCAACTTTTGAGTTGAATTACGAGAATCCAAATTTAGAAGCTAAGGTTGAGGATGAACTAGTAATGCCTGGAGACACCGCTTCGATAACATTTGAATTTATTTACGACACATCGGATCCTAAAGTGTTCAACCTTGACAAAATCCATATTGACGTATATTCTAAAGGTCGTCTTGACCTAGATGCGGATGGGAACGTTATAGTAGGAAGCGAAATAGGCTACAGTGAGACTCCTACCGTCACTGTGGGATACGAGGGATTTGAGCGTGGAGGTAACGGAGACTACTCGATACAGTACGAGGAATCCATAGAGGTGGTAGGCAATACCGTTCATACTGTGACCTTTTACCTGTATCCTGAAGAAGAATTGTTTATAGATCTAACTGGCGAAAACGTGACTTTCGATGAAGACGAGGACGTGACCATCACGGGTGAAGTAGAGGGAGAAAAATTAGAGTTCGATCCCACTGAACCGCTCGATTCTGAGTACAATGAAGTGAAAATCGAAGTGACTTTTACTGCTGATCCAAAAGAGGATGGATCGATAGAGCTTTCTGTTGGAGCGGAAAGGTATCAAACAGAAGTTACATTGACGGAAACTGTTGATCTTCAAGAGAATGAAGATCCTAGCAGTGAAGATCAGGACCGTGACCAACGTCTTTATCTTGGAGCTCTAGTAATAGCGGCAGTGATCGTCTTCTTTGTAGTGAGGTCTGGATTTTGGAAAAAAGAGGAGAGTAAGAGAAAAGATGAATGAAAAATACAGATATGAAGGGGATCAAACATGAAACTTTCCCATTCTAAAATAGATAATTCATCAAAAAGAAATATCTCATTAGTCGGTATACCCCTCCTGCTCATAACATTTTTAACGGTAGTCCCGGTCTTCGAGATTACTAAAGGCGGGGGAGGAGTAGGTGTCGAGAATGTCAAGCCAAGGATAAGCAAAGTCGATATCGAGAATGAAGACGGAGATTACAACCTAACTTTCGGCGTCTTAGATTTCAATGGTTGGGAAGCAATCAATAAGACTACTGTAGAACTGTACCGAGGTGATGAGCTTTTACGCAAATACGTTTTCATTCAGCACGATGAGTTAGATAGAGAGTTTAGAACCGAAAAGGGTCCGGAACTTATAGATCATAACTTTAAGAAGGATCTCACCCCTGAAAACAGCTCTAGGGATGATTGTGAGGTAGAACTCACTTTTAAATTTCCAGGAGGAAACTTTGACAGATTGAACATAAAAGTGGAAGATCATACGAACAACAATGTGGAATCTAGTATCGATCTTAAAAGTATTGACTCGGGCAAGGATATGTCATTAATGGTCGTTCCTGTAGCTTTAGCTATCACAGCTATAAGTTTATACAAGACTAGGCAAGAAGTAGAGACTAGGATATATGAAAAATAAAGATCAGGAAAAATTAAATATAATTAATTACTTATAAAAGAGATGTCTAACATCATGGGTGAAAATGGAGAACAAAAGAAGAAAATAGTCCTCAATAAAAAAGAAAAGGACGAGAAAAGAGGCGGAACTGACGATAAGAAGAGAGTTACCCTAAAGAAAAAAGAACTAGGAAAAAAAATAGAACCAACTGAAAGTAGCATGGAACATTGGATCATTTACTCCCTTGGGACCTTTATTTCGGTACTAGTTGTTTTAGAGTTCGTTCTTGCTCAGATATTCTTTACTCAATTTTCACCTTCGAGCTTCACGTACCACTTGACTCCATTCTATCTCTTTTGGGGCAATACGAGTCCGACTTTATTTTTTTCTACTTTACTGGTTTTCCTTTTCTACATAACACTTTCCCAGAAGGTATACGTTAAGGGGAAAGATGGATTGACTTTCAGATCCGTCAATTCATGCCTTCTCCTCCCATTTTACCTTATAATGATAGGCTCACTTGGTTATTTTATATTGATAGCACCTTTGAAACTTTCTAATTCGCTCACGTATATTCTCTTTTTACTGGTAGCGGAATCGATGTACGAGTACTCTCAAGTCGCAGACCTTAGTAAACTCTCTAAATCTCTCAAAAGATTAGTAGGAAAGATCGAAGAGTAAAGATTGAATTCTAAAACATCTCCTAAGTAGAAAATGTGTGGGTAATAAACATAAATATGGAAACCTTCCAATATCATAGATCCGATAGAAATACTTAGGACATTAGAACGAGAGAAAAGTTAATCGAGGGTATTGAAGAAAAAATCTGAGCAGAATTGAAAACTGCTCTATGAATCGAAAAGAAATGAGAGACGAACCAAAAGGAGGTGAAAAAATGCCAGAAGACAATACGATCTTCGTGGGTAATAAGGAAACGATGAATTACGTGCAGGCAGTGATGACACAGTTCAACAGTGGAAGTGACGAAGTAGATATAAAAGCTCGCGGTAGAGCGATCAGCAAAGCGGTAGATGTGGCAGAAATCACTAGACATCGATTCATCGAAGAAGCCGACTTGGACGATATAGAAGTCGATACTGAAGAATTGGAGAACGATGGAGGAGATACGGTAAACGTTTCTTCTATCGAGTTGAAATTAAGAAAATAAAGATATTGAGAAAATGTAAAGTGGTCGCGGAGTCGCACAAAAAACCCCATCTTTTTCTTTTTTAAATTTAGAATATCTCTACATTTTTCTTAGTTTTAACTATATATCTTTATTAGTAGAAAATGTGCGGATGACTTTAATATGGGGTTGGATTAATTAGGATGGCTAAGAGGCAGGGAAAGGAAGACCGGGAACCAAGTAATTGATCCGATTAAAAAAGACATAATCTTAATCGACCCCTGTCAAATTAAAACGCCTAGAAAAGCATCGATGAGGGAATTGAAAGATGGTGAGAAGGATACTCTATACTCTGACCTTAGTATGGGCAAAGATATGGATGACGAATACTGAGAACAAGATCGACGATGATATCACATATGTGCTAGATGATAACGAAGAGTGTGCAGAAGAAGAAAAAGGCGAATTAAAAATCTCTAGTGATGATCAACTTCAATTCAAGACTGAAAAGAAGACAAAGAAACAAAAATAAAATTGAAGTGAAAAACATCAATCTATCATATCCATAAGAAAAGAGCAAATCAATTTATTGCATCTCTAGGATACTATTAGTCTAGTTCATTGTGGTGGGTGATTATGAAACTAGAAACAATGCATGATATTTACCAGAGTTTCAAGAGAGCCCTCTTTAGTGAGATTCAAAATTATTTTGCAAAAGTTACGAATTTTTTGTTTTATTACTTCTACAATTTAAGGAAAAATGGGGGTTTAAATGAATAGGGAGAGAGATAGGGAGAATGGGAGGACTCTGAATAAGTCAAAAAGCTATAATGGTATCTCTGTAAAAAATAGACTCTGCAGAATCCCCCAAGATTTTGATACGATACAAAGGGCAATAGACGTCAGCGACAAGGGTGATGTAATAGTTGTTTCTTCAGGTACTTACGAAGAAGAATTAGAGATCGACTGTGAAGACATCAAGATATTGGGACCAAACTCTGGCGTACCCGGATATAGCGATTTACGAAATGAAGAAGCCAAAATCGACGGATTCATCAAAGTGACGGCGGAGGCTAATATGGTAACAATAGACGGATTTAAAATTCTAGGCAAGAGCTGTCTTCACGGGGATGGTGTTCGATTTGCAAATAATATAGTGGAGTCCTGTGAGGATGGTGTGGGAGCAAAATCTCCGACACCTAAAAAAATCAACGACTTCAATATAATACAAAATCAGATAACCGCCGAGGGTAAATATGGCGTGATACTTGATCTAGATGAAGAATCTAGAACTATAAGAGTTCTCAAAAATATTATAAAAGAATGTGAAAACGGCATTCAAACAATGGGTGACTCCGGGGAGAGAGCACCTCTAAATATTTCTCGAAATCTGATCAAAGGTAATAAAAGAGGGGTTAAGATAGATGTGGCCAAAGGTAACATCAAGATAATATATAATTTTATCAAACACAATCTTGAATCGGCTCTTGAAGCGGGTATCAATGATCACCACTCCTTGAAGGGGCTCGAAGTGGAGTATAATAATATCCAAAACAATGATGGGGAGGGAGTCTTTTTAAAGGGGGGACGAGACCTAAGAAATGTCCGAATCCAAAAAAATAACATCTTCAAAAATGATGGATTTTTATTTAGAAATGAAGTTGATGAAGAAATTGACGCTACAAATAACTGGTGGGGCGAAGAAACGCCTGCTTTTGATGAGAAAATACAAGGTCAGGTGGATTATGTCCCCTGGTTGAGACGAAAAGTAAAAGAGGCTGATCCAGATTTGAAAGACAATTAATTTTAAATTTAATTCATTCAACCTCTACAACCTTAACGGTCACTTTTTCTTCATCTTTTTCACTCTTTATCTCACAATCATATTCGCCTACACCTTCAGTTTCCCAGATGAATCTATCTACCTTTTCCTCCTCAGATTCGAGATTTATGTCTTTAATAGTGTCTTCATAGACAACATCTCCATCCTGATAAACAGTTAAGGTTACATCCTCCCAAAATTCTATGTCTCTTTTGTTAGTGATTCGGAAATCGATTTTCACTCTTTCACCTTCCTTTACCTTTTCATCATAATCGCGTATATCCACTTTGAAGCCCGAAGTTACGCCTGTATCCTCTTTTTCCAAGACAGGATCATCTACTTTTTTCTGTAATAGAGTGTAACTCTCTCTAGATTTACTGAGTTCCTTCTTGTTTTTATCACTGGTGAACAACAAACCTGTCATGAATTCTTCTTTTTCTTTTCTTATTATAGTGAACAACAATATCGATGCAGACCCGACCAAAATTGCAGAGATTATGGGAAATAATAACCCGCTGAATTTTTTCTCTGCGGTGATTGTTATGGGCTCTGGTTTTTGTAGACCGACACCTTGGAGAAGAATTTCATATTCTCCCGGCTCGTCGATAGTCCATGTGAAAGTCCTATTCGTTTTATCTCCTCCATCAAGGGTGACTTCTTCAGTTTCTTCATAGATTTTTTCTTCATTTTCATTGTAGACTAGAAACTTAACTTCCTTGGTATCTTTCTCCTCTCCGATATTTTTCACGATGTAGTCTATTTTTACAGTATTTCCATCGACATAATCTCCACCAGACGAAAATTTATCGATCACGAAATGTGCATCTTCCAATACCTCAACAGTTACATTATCTACGGTGTCATTACTCCTGACTGAGATCATTGTTTCATCACTGGGAGTTTCGGTCGTCCAACTGAATGAATAGTTCTGTGTTTTTCCCCCTCCCAGTGTGACCTCTTCTTTTTTATTTATGAGCTGTCCACCGACCAACAATTCAATTGCTTGAGTATCCTTTAGATCACCGGTATTCTCAACTAGATATTCTATTTCGACATTATCTTCTTCAGTAAACTCATCGTCATCTTTAGGTGAAGTGATATCTACCTCGAAATAGGATTTTTCTAATATCTGGATAGCAGTTTCATCTGTATAATTTTGGCTTTTTAAAGATATTATTCGCTCCCCATAAGGCTTTTCAGCATACCAAGTGAACGTAAAATTGGCGATTCCCTCTTCCTCTAGTTTTACTTCTTCTTTGCTCTTTATGACCTCTCCATCGATCAAGAGTTCGATGGTCTGAGTATCATTTAAGGCTCCTACATTCTTCACGGTATAATCTATCGTTATCAACTCACCTTCAACGTATTTGTCCCCCTCTTCGATCGAAGCTATCTCTAGTTTGAAAAACGCTGATTTCACAAAAACCGCTTTTACTTCGTAGTCGTTCAACATCTCTATCGTCGTTGCCTTTGACCGAAAATCCTCTATGGTCTCGTTATCTCCAATCCATCCTTGAAAGGTATAGTTCTCTTCGGGTTCTGCCACTATATCGACCGTTTTCCCATGTTCATATTCAAAATTGATTTGACTAGGCTCAATAACTTTACCACCTTCAGACGAATTCAAAGTTAGGTTATGATCTTTGAGACGGAACTTGGCCTTTATAGAATAATCATCGAGTATTTTTACCGTAGTCATGTTTGATTCTTTATCTTTTATCGTTTCATTATCTCCGATCCATTCTACAAAGGTCCAGTTCTCATCTGCGTTCGCTTCTAAATACACTTTTTCGCCGTAAGCATATTCAGAAGTATTTTCACCTGGCTTTATCACTCTGCCTCCTTGATTTGAATCGGTGCTCAATTTTTTTGTTTCAGTTATCGCATATAGATTATCATCGTTAGAACCTAGGTATAGCGTTCTATCTATTCCGACTGCTGGAGAAGATCGTATCCTATTACCGGTCTGAAATGACCATTTTTCAGTCCCGTTCGGATAGATCGCATATAAATTATGATCCCAGGAACCGGCGTATATCGTACCATTCGACCCTATAACAGGTGAAGACCGGATCTGATCTCCGGTCTCGAATGACCATTTCTCTGTACCGTTGGAATCGATAGCATAAATATTGTTGTTATTTGAGCCTATGTAGATTTCCCCGTCTTCAGCGATTGCAGGCGAGGACCTGATTTGGTCTCCGATCTCAAATTTCCAGGATTTATTCCCATGGGATTTAAAAGCATACAAAGAACCGCCATAAGTGCCAACATATATTTTACCGCCGGGACCGATAGCTGGAGAAGAGTCGATTTCTCCATCTGCATCATATGACCATCTCTTGGTCCCGTTGGGGTAGACCGCATACATATTCTGATCCCTAGACCCAAAATATATCGTACCGTCCTCTCCGATCGCAGGAGAAGAAACTATCTTTCTATCGGTCTCGAACTTCCATTTCTCCCCTCCGTTCGGGTTGATCGCATAAAGATTGCCATCCCCGGACCCGAGGTATATCGTATCTTCGTCTCCTATTGTCGGAGAAGATCGGATACGATCCCCGGTCTCGAACTTCCATTTTTCAGTCCCGTTCGGATAAATTGAATACAGATTACCATCCGCGGAACCTACATAGATAGTACCGTCAGATCCAATAGCAGGTGAAGAGCGGATTTGATCTCCGATTTTGTAAGACCATCTTTTCGACCCATTCCAATTTAAGGCATAAAAAGTTCCGTCACTGGAGCCAAAATATATCGTTCCGTTTTCTCCTACAGCGGGAGATGACTTTATATCACCGTCTGTAGAAAAAGTCCATCTTTCCGCTCCGTCTATTTGATCAGTTCTATAAGGACTCAAACCGGTGTTCTTTTGATTTCCTCTGAATTTGGGCCATGGTGTGTCAGAAAGACCATCTTTGATCTCGTTGCTTGTTCTTATATTATCCGAAGAGAGAAAATTATGATCAGATCTGTTCATTTCCTCCTTTTCTGGCAATTTGAGTTCTAAAGCCTTCTCATCACATTGGTTTCCATAAAGATCTGTTTCATTTTCTACCGCTTCTTGCTCGATGTAACTAACAGCTCCTGAAATGAAACTTGTTAATATCAGAATGGCAATTAAGAAAACTAGTGAGAGTTTCCTTATCATCTTACCCTTATCCTATTAATCCCATCTTTTCATATTTATAGATAAGTGTTAAATTTTCCATATCTCTTCGTAAAAAGGTCTCGTCCATTAACGCAAAATTTATATGTAGAAATTAAATACAATGTGTAGGATCAGTTCGAGTAAATCAAGGCGCGTGTTAAACATCGGGAGTAATCGTATTGAAGAGCTGTACGATGTAGTCATCGTGGGAGCGGGACCCGCTGGTTCGACCGCTGGATTCCTTCTCACCAACTTAGGATATAAAGTACTGATAATCGATAAGGAAAGATTTCCCAGAGATAAACCATGCGGTGGTTTGCTCACCTACAAAACTTTGGAATTGCTGGATAGAGTTTTTTCAGAAAATTTAGAATCATTGGTAAAAAAGGATGTGATCGATTATGTTTCTAATACATGGAAGATCCGCCATCAGTTCACGAAACTGGGTGAGGGGCAGCTAAAAACTCCTTTTTGTTACGTGAAAAGAAAGAGATATGACAAGTTTTTCTTGGATGAGGCAAGAGATGTCGGTGTAGACGTACTCGAAGGGGAGAAAGTGATCGATATATTGATTGAAAAAAATAAGGTGATCACGGAGAGCGGAAGAGAGTTGAAAGCTGAATATATCATAGGGGCGGACGGCGCTAATAGCATTGTACGAAGAAAACTCTCCGATGAAGAATTGATCGATACGAGTGGTTGGAAGGAAGATTTAGGCGTAGCTATGCAGCAGAAGATAGATAGGAAGAATACGGATCTTACCACCGAAAGTATAAATCTTCATTTCGGTATAATAGAAAAGGGCTACGCGTGGGTTTTTCCAAACAGTGATGAAATATTAGCAGGAGTTGGAGGCGTTATACAGAAAAATAGAGAGATGAAAGAATCATTCAGATCATTCTTAGAAGGACTCGGTTTGAATTTTGATCCTGATAGGAGTAAAAGTCACCTCGTGACTCTTGGTAATTTCCTTAAAAGACCTGTACATAAAAATATATTTTTAATTGGCGATGCGGCGGGATTGATGAATCCAATCACCGGAGAAGGTATATTTTATGCTCATCGAAGTGCGGAACTTGCCGCAAAAACGATCCATGAAAAAGAAGAGAATGAAAATTTAGATCTTGAAAGAAAATATACAAAGACCTTGAATCGCGATATAATCTCAGAACTGTCTCGAGCTAAAAAATTGAGGAATGTTTGGGCCGCCTTTCCACAAAGATCTGAACCTATTCTTCTAAAAGCGGGGATTTCATTGATGAAGAATTGGACTTTTGAAATGATACATGGAAAAAACTTTCTAAAATAACTTCACCTCTAAAAATGTCTAAAAAAATCTCTTAAGGAATGTTCTGGAAAGCCATTTATGAACCAAAATACCTAAATAGTTTATTTTAAATATAGATGGTACTTCTATAACCGAAATGGAGAGGGAACGAATGGACAAAGAAGTCCTTATCACGACACCGTACAGAGCAGAAGGTAGTCGTTACGAATATTGGGATACAAATGTCGATAATTTGATAACTTACCGATATGACAAAAACAATGCTAACGGGTTGAGATTTCTTAAAAAGAACATACCAGAAATAGATATATTGGAATTTCCGACCTGGAAAGAGTACAAACAGGTATTGAGGAAGAAAGATTATGATATAGTCGGCTTTTCTTTCTTTACTTACGAGTGGCCCAAAACTAAAGAGATGGTCGAGGAAGCTCAGGAACATGAAATACCTGAGCTATGGGCAGGTAACTACGGGGCCTTAACTTACGGGATAGAAGAACATTTTGACAAATTATTCGTGGGCTATTCAGAGGAAAAAGTTGCCGATGAGCTTGGGAAAGATATCGATAAAATTAAACATCCCATGATAGTGGATTATATTGGAACTAAAGGAGGAATAAAAGGATTTCCATTAGCTGTTTTGTTCACGAGTAGAGGATGTCCGATGGGGTGTGATTTCTGTCAAACTCCGACTTTCTGTTCTGAACCTCATAAAATACCATTATCGTCCATAGAAGAAGTTCTCAAGAATTACAAAGAGGCTGGAGTTAACGAGGTGGTGATAGAAGATGAGAATTTTGGCCAGTTTAAAAAACACACGGACAAGATCATTTCTCTATTTGATAAATATGACATAAATTGGTATCCGATGACAAGAGCGGACACATTGATGGAAAATTTAGATGATTGGTATGAAAAAGGGTTTTCAGGAACTTTGGTAGGAGTGGAGAGCCTTCGTCAAGAATCTCTTGAGGATGTGGGAAAAGATATCGAAGTGGAAAAAACGCTGAATTTGTTGGAAAGGTTAGAGGAGAAAAATGCCTTCGTAATAGGGTATTACATCCTTGGATTTGAAGAAGATACCGTTAAATCGATGAAAGAGAGTTTGAATAAATTGAGAGAGTATTCGATCGACATGCTTCAACTCACTATCCTGACGCCTTTCCCAAGAACACCTCTTTGGGATGATATTGAAGAGAAATATGGAATAATCGAAGACGATTGGAGTAAATGGAACACTAAACATCTGGTATGGGACCATCCAAATCTCAATCAGCAGAAGATGAGAGAAGTTCTAGAGTGGGGATTTAAAAAGGCATATCCCACAAGAAAATTTTTCAAATCTCCACTAAAATACTATAATAGACGTATAGATAAATACGGCCATATTAAAACCCAAGCTAAGATGTTAAAGGATGTGATCGTCTCGAATTCTGGCGTTGAAACCGTCTTAGGGGATGGGATAGACTAGGATTAAATTACTAAAAATTTGATCAAAATATATACCAGTATCAAAAAATACAAGCCGAGGACGAATTTGTAATTTTCGAATTTGTAAAATACGATAGAAGAAATAACAGAAGCTGGGACTATTATTATCAGATCGAGTCTAGAATTAAAAATCATGATCGGACTTAAAAATAGAAAAATTATCAAAATGGAGACTATTTTTTTTCCAGTTTCGAATCCATAAACGGTGTATATGTTTCTTACACCGGCCTTTTTATCGCCTTCAAAATCGTCGATCGCGTTTATCAGAGGGGATATAGAGAAGACTACAAAGATGATAACTGAGAAAGTAAATATGTCAGGAAAAAAGGCGATCCTTGAACCGGTCTCTATTAAAAAAAGATCAACGTTTGTAAGAGAAAATGTACCATATAACCCAAATAGAAATGCAGTCACACTAGCATAACCCACACAAATATGCCCATAAATTCTGTTTTTTAGAGTTATAGGTGGGACGGAATAAGCTATGCCAGCTAGAAAAAAAACCAGATTCAGCAAAAAAAGTTCTAAACTGAATAAAAGAGACAAAAGTAAAGATAGAAAGCCGGAAACTACGCCTATCTCCTTGAAAGTTGCGGTATCCATCTTTTCTCTAACTAGAGGTCTGTTTGGATGAACTAGTTGGTCCGTATCTATATCGTAATAATCGTTGATCATCGTTGAAAACTGCCACATCAAGACCATACATAGGATGGGTAATATGATCGAAATATCTGAGAGAAATATTTCACCTTCGATGCTGTAAGCTAACAGGAATCCTATGACAGTTAATCCTACAAAGTGTAAAGTTCTCATGGGTTTAATACTTTTCAGAAGAGATCTGAAAGCTTCTGTATCATAAATATACACCGTTATAGAAAACCCAAGTGTAAGCTCGAGAAGCAGAACGATGAGTGTTATTCCGAAAAATGTAGTACTTTGTGAGGAAAAAATGATCGAGAGTAGTTCCATTTGATTGATGATTCCAAGAGTGAGTAGAGCGAGGGAAAGGAAAAATCCTAATCCAGTATAGAGGTATGAGAGATAAATCTTAGAATCTCGTTCATATTCGACACGATTAACAAAATAGAGAGTGATCAGAGCAGCAAAAATAATAAATTCTAAATTATTTTCTAAAAACGTAATCTCAGGAGCAAATGAGGTGTATAATTCTGCGAATAAAGGAGTGAGGAGAAAAATCCAGAAGACAGCAAGAAAGTGTCTTTTTGATCTCTCAAATGGAAGCTCAGAAAAGAAAAATTTTGCGAGTATAAGTAGAGTTAAGAACAAAAGTGAACTGATAAGAAATTCGATATTCAATGAGAGGAAATAAAAAGTCTCTTGAGAGCTTGAAAGAAAGGTTTCCAGCAAAGTTCGACCTACTGCGATGATCAAAAGATAAATGAATATTGTTAGGGGAGATCTTTTTTTTAGCTGAAGAGAAACAGATTTCATCTATAACCTCCTAGGATAACAATAATATGAGAATACGTATATTTTACATACGTTTTTTTAGGTTCTAAATTTTTAATATTTACATGACCGATCATATTTTTATCTCTTGATTCATAATCGCTTTCTTCCTTTTGAGCTTTGCTCTTTATTTTTCTAATATAAATTAATGCTCCGGAGATAGCCCCGGTAAGGAGTAATATAGGTAGAACCAACCACCACTTAAATCCCTCCTCAACAAAAATTGTCACAGTTTTTGAACTCGTCAAATTTCCTCCATCATCTACAGCTCTTATCTCAAGTTCAACTTTACCTTCCCTATCCGCTTCCCAAATAAACGTTTCTCGTACGTTTTCTTTAGACTCAAGAGTTAGATCTTTCTTAGTCTTTATATTCTCTCCATCGATCCAAAGTTCGATGTCCTGCTGTCCCTCGACCTTACCGATGTTTTCGGCTTCATATTCTATTATCACCTCATCCCCTTTTTTCACTTGTTCTTCCTCTCCCGGTGAAATGATTTCGATTTGAAAGTGCGCCTTTCTAATAAAATGAGCTCGTATCTCTTTATCTTCGTTCATGATGATCGTTATTTCTTTTTTTGCACTTTCGTAATCTCCAGTCCATTTTTCAAATAGCCACCCCTCTTCTGGAAACGCTTTTATAAGGACGGATTCCCCGTCATAATATAAGTGTGAAGATGGTTTTGGTTCGGTAGTTCCTTCACCTTTGACTTCGATTTCCAGTTCTCGTTCGATTTCGGTATTGATTTTTTCGAAATGAGCTGTGATAGATTTATCATCGTTCATAACTATAGATATATTGCTTTT
>CAZPCW010000003.1:0-5759 GCA_964585175.1 uncultured Thermoplasmata archaeon | reverse complement strand
GACTAAAGCTCCAATTTTCTTGAGAAGAGCTAATTATCTCTATTTCCGAACCTTCGGAATAATATTCAGTATAGGGTGTTTCGACTTTTTCACCGTCAACTTTGACTGTGCCTTTACCGTCAACTTCCACCGTAAGCTTGTAATTATCTTTCAATTTCACGAAATGAGCTGTGATAGATTTATCATCGTTCATAACTATAGATATATTGCTTTTTTCTTTTTCTCCAGTAGGATGATCACCCATCCAATGACTAAAGCTCCAATTTTCTTGAGAAGAGCTAATTATCTCTATTTCCGAACCTTCTAAGCAATATTTGGTATAAGAAGTCTCAACAATCTCACCTTCGACCTTAACTGTTCCGTTACCCTCAATATTTATCGTAAGCTTGTAATTGTCTTTCACCTTCACGAAATTTGCTGTGATATTCTTATCTTCATCCATGACGATCGTAAGCTCTTTTTCCGTACTTTCGATATCTCCGATCCACTTTTCAAATGACCAATTTTTCTTTGGAAGAGCTTTTATGGTGACTTGTTCTCCGAAAACAAAAGTATGATTTCCTGGTTTTGGCTCAGTAGTTCCTTCACCCACCGTGTTTATGGAAAGCGTTCTTTCATCTGTATCTATCTCTTCAAAATTAGCCGTTATTGCGTACTCTTCATCTATAGTTAAACTGGTCTCATTTGCTTCTAGATTTTGTAGGGATTGTACTTCTCCAGTCCATTTAACGAATTGATATCCTTCTTCAGCGACGGCTTTAAGTTCGACCACCGTCCCTGCTTGATAAGTGAAATTTCCTTCTCCCGGTTCTGTGACTTCTCCCCCTTCTGTAGAAGTGATTGTCAAGTTATATTTCAGGTCAGTGTCCTGCCAGTTCAAAAATGGATATCCCTGATTGATATTTTCTTCAATATTCCAAATTTGGTTATTTCTTTCGTCATCATTTGGATTCCCGACGAAATCCCATGTTTCATTTAAACCATCTGTTTTTTTATCAGTAAATGTATCAACGTCTTTCATCTCCTCAGTTGCCTTGCCCTTTCCTCCATCACTACGTTCAGTTTTTGAAGTTTCAGTATCCCAAAATGAGTTTTCTACTTTGGGAGAATTAGATCTTCCGATCAAGCCTCCAACATACTCTAATCCATTAACTTCACCGGTTGAGTAAGATTTATCAAGAGAACCATAGGGGTTATTGATATACCCTACTAGACCGCCTACTTTTTTATTTCCGTTCACATCTCCCATGGCATAAGAGTTAGTGACATTTGCTCCTGATGGCATATGAGCCCCTAAATATCCTACAAGGCCTCCAACGTACTCGTTCCCATTTACGTATCCAGTAGCGTAAGAAGTCTCTAATCTACTGTCCCAATAGTTCGATCCGACTAGCCCCCCTGTACGATTGTTACCGGATACATTTCCTTCCGCGTACGAGTCAATTATCAATCCTCGATTTTCTCCTCCTAGTCCTCCAACTTTATCACCATCTCCGTTCACAGTAACAGAAGCAGAAGAGTTTTTTACACTGCCATATGACATTACTCCAAAGATTCCTCCTACATATTCGTATCCTTGAACTTGCCCAGTAGATTTTGAATCATATACTTCGCCTTTGTTCGCACCACTTAAGGAACCAACGAATATATGCCCTTTTACTTCTATAGATAGAAGATTTAAATCGCCTACAGATCCATTTTTTCCTATCACACCAAATAACCCTGCACCGATCCTATCCGGTCGATTTATGTAGAGTTCCGTTATATTGTGGTCTTTTCCTTCTAAAGTACCGTTGAACTCTTTGTTTTCACTTCCTACTGGTTCAAACCCCTTGCCATCATTCCAATTTTTTGTTTCTGAAGCATCTATATCATCGGCGAGTTCGTATTGTGCCTCTAGGTCTTCTTTCATGTTCTGGAGATCAGTAATGTTCTTAATCATATATGGATCGTTTTCTGTTCCGCTGCCTTCAAAGAAAAAACTTTCGTCGAATGGTTTTTTGTTTTTCTCTCTTTCAACTAAAATTCCACTGATGAAGCTTAAGATCATTAGAGCCACGGCTAACAGGGTCAAGGTCTCTTTGAACTTCATATTCCCACTTTTTACGATTATTCTTCTTCTTTGAGGGGTTTTTTCTAGATCAACATATCATCAATCGTTCTTGCTCAGATATAATAACTCTTATATTCGTTTTTTCTAGAGTATAGTATCGACACAGTTATCATCACCAATCCTACAATCGGCATCGCTAAGTCTGGAGTGTTTTTATTATCCGAGCCGTCCTCAACGTTAATATTGAGGTCTTCGGGAGTATCCACAACTTTTTCTCGATTCACACCTTTGATTGAGACTTCATGGTCGCCCTCCCCTGTCATCTTCACCATTATCTTTTCTTTCTTCACTTCTTTTGGGTCAAGAGAAAAAGTCTTAGTACTTTTATAGATCTCTTTTCCTTTATTATTATGAATAACAATCTCGATATCTACTGTATACTCGATATTTTCAGTGTTTTTCACTCTGTATCTTATCTCGCATTCTTCATTTTTATTCAAATCACTATCGTATTCTAATATCTCTATTTTCACCATATTTTTTTCCAATCTGATCAATCTTAAATTATCAGCATCATCATCGCTTACAATCTCTACAGGATGCTCTCCCACTTCTCTAATTCTATAGTTCAATTCCCCTTCACGTGTTTCACCACTCTTGAGCGTTATACTTTTACTATATCTCTTTGTTCCATTGACGTATAATTCTATATTTTGGGTGTCTTCAATACCCCCCTTATTTTTCACTCTGTAGCCTATTGTGATATTTTCTTCAACTATGAAATCATATCCGTTCTTTGGTTTGGTTATCTCGACTTCAAAGTACGATTTCTCCGACACCAAAACTTTGACTGAATCTTGATGATTTTCGCTGGATATCGTTATACTGTGCTCTCCTATTTCGTCTAGAACCCATCTAAATTCTCCCTCGTATCGTTCATCTTTTTCCAAAGTCACTTCTATTTTCTTTTCTAACTCACCGTCTATTATTAATTCAATCGAATGTGTGTCTTTTCTAATACCTTCATTTTCCACTGTATACTGGATCTTGATAAGTTCGCTTTCGATGAATTCACTCCCGTTCTGAGGTGAAAATATATCTACTTTAAACCGTGGCGCTTCTATTCCCCTCACTACCTTTATTGTCACCTCATCGGAATCATCCTCACTTTCAACTGTCAGATTTCGTTCACCGAAGGGTCTCTTTACCGTTTTATTGACCAAATCCGAGTGTACTTCATCTCCCTTTAGCTCTATTTCCATAGTTCTAACAACATTTTCATCGAGATAGAATTTTATTTTCTGGGTATCTGTAATATCACCTATGTTCTCGATTTTGTATTCAAAAGTTAGAGTTTCCCCTTCTTCAAATTCTTCTCCTTCTTTAGGTGAGATGATTTTTGTTTTGAAGTGAGCTTTTTCTAAAAATGTTGCTCTTATATTGTAGTCATCTTCCATCTTCACGAACGTTTGATTCGATTTAGGATCCTCGACATTTTCTATATCACCTCTCCAATCCTTAAATTGGTAGTTTTCATCCGCTATAGCTTCTAGCTCGACTATTTCTCCATACTCGTACTCAAAAGTGCCTTCGCCAGGCTCTTCTACATGACCTCCCTGTCCAGATCCTATTTTTAATTTGTACACCTCGTCAGTGAACTCTGCTGTTATATCGTAGTCCCCTTTCATCGTTATAGTTGTAGAATTATCTGATGGATCTGCTATTGTCCCGTTGTCTCCTGTCCACTCGAGGAACTGATAGCTGTCACCAGCAACTGCATCAAGATCTACAACCTCGCCATGTTCATAACTAAAAGTGCCTTCGCCAGGCTCTACTACTTGGCCTCCTTCCGTGGAATTAACAGTTAATTCATATGTATTTATATCGAATTCAGCGGTGATGGAATAATCATCAAGCACCTCTATAGTAGTTTGACTAGACTTTGGATCATCTATCGTTTCATTGTCGCCTGTCCATTCGATGAAGTGATAGCCATCATCAGGAATAGCTTCAAGGTCGATAACTTCCCCATGCTCGTACTCAAACGTTCCTTCGCCAGGCTCTTCAACGATTCCACCTTCTGAAGAATCAATAGTTAGATCGTATTTGTCTATTTCAAATTCGGCAGTTATAGAATAATCGTCCAGTATTTCGATAGTAGTTTGATTGGATTCAGGATCTTCTATCGTTTCTATATCACCAGTCCATTCGACGAAATGATAGTTCTCATTAGCTTTTGCCTCAAGATCAATTACTTCCCCGTGCTCGTATTTGAAGGTACCTTCGCCAGGTTCTTTTACATATCCGCCTTCGGTTGAATCAACAGCCAACTCATATGTATTTATATCGAATTCAGCCGTTATAGTGTAGTTGTCTAACATCTCTATCGTAGTTTTGTTAGCTGTTGTATCTGCGATAGTCTCGTTATCACCAGTCCATTCGACGAAATGATATCCCTCAAATGGAACTGCTTCTAATTCAACGATCTCACCCTTTTGATATCCAAAAGTACCTTCACCAGGCTCTACTACTTGGCCACCTTCTGTAGAACTTATTGTCAACTCATACTCTGAGGCAGAAAATTCGGCTGTGATGGAATAATCGTCCAACATCTCTATGGTAGTTTGATTGGAGATTGGATCTTCGATGGTGTGGTTATCACCAGTCCACTTCAAAAAATAATAGTCTTTATCAGGAATAGCTTCAAGATCGATAATTTCTCCGTGTTCGTATTTATACGATCCCTCTCCAGGCTCAGTCACGTTCCCCCCTTCAGTAGATGATATGTCTAAAGTGTAGATATTGATATCAAACTCGGCAGTGATAGAATAGTCGTCTAACATCTCTATAGTGGTTTGATTGGAAGTTGTATCATTAATAGTATCATTATCGCCAGTCCACTTGACGAAATGATAACCTTGGTCAGGAATAGCTTCAAGGTCAACAATTTCGCCATGATCGTATTCGAATGTGCCTTCACCCGGTTCTTCAACAAATCCACCTTCAGTTGAATCAACAGTTAATTCATATGTTTTGATCTCAAATTCAGCGGTGATAGAATAGTCGTCTAACATCTCTATAGTGGTTTGATTGGACTTTGGATCTTCAATAGTATCATTATCGCCAGTCCACTTGACGAAATGATAACCTTGGTCAGGAATAGCTTCAAGGTCAACAATTTCGCCATGATCGTATTCGAATGTGCCTTCACCCGGTTCTTCAACAAATCCACCTTCAGTTGAATCAACAGTTAATTCATACGTGTTGATATTGAACTCAGCAGTGATAGAATAGTTGTCTAAAATCTCTATAGTGGTTTGATTGGAAGTCGGATCTTTGATCGTTTCGTTATCCCCTGTCCATTTAACGAAATGGTATCCCTCATCAGGAACAGCTTCTAATTCAACGATCTCACCCCCCTGATATCCAAAAGTACCTTCACCAGGCTCTACTACTTGACCCCCATCTGTAGAATTTATGGTTAGTTCATACTCGGTAGTAGAAAACTCAGCAGTGATGGAGTAATCGTTCAGCATCTCTATAGTAGTTTGATTGGACGTTGGATCATCAATAGTTTCATTATCCCCTGCCCACTCGGCGAAGTGATAGCCTTCATTTGCTATGGCTTCAAGATCGACAACCTCTCCATGTTCATATTCGAATGAATCTTCTCCTGGTTGTTCTACATAACCACCTTCAGTTGAAT
>CAZPCW010000002.1:0-72320 GCA_964585175.1 uncultured Thermoplasmata archaeon | reverse complement strand
GAGCCGGGGTGTAAGTACGGAGCTTCGGCGACGTATTCAGCCCACGGTTACTAAAAGTCTGGATTGTGGCTTAACAATCGGTTTGGTCATTAGACAGGTCTGCGTGTGTATATTGTAATATACACTTTTTTGATTAAGCAATTGATGAGTCTTAAGTATCATCAATTTTGGATCGATAATTTTCATGTTGATTTAGAAAAATTAACATTCTAAACTTCCTTTTTACCCCATCTATACAGCATCTAGTATGAGGTGAGATAGATAACCTGTTAGAAAAAAGTATAGAAAACTAGTGACAAGGTTGAAATTTTTCAAAAGTAAAAGCAAAGTTACTAGCCAAAATATTGATAAGATGTAAAATAAGGTTCTACTGTGAGCAAAAGATCTGTGATATCGAGTGAAAGGGGGATCGAGCATGTCCGGAAGGACTCCTCCAAACATTGAAAATATGATCATAGAAAAAAACATGCTGATCCTTATAGACTGCAGGATTTCAGACAGACTAGGGACTGAAACAAGCGATCCGATAGTAAGGATTTTATAGAGAATTAGTGCTAGAATTCCAAAGAACAAAGCTCCAATAAGGTGCGCCTTCTTTTTCATTTTATATTCATCAAGACTTGACTAACATATAATATTAATAAATGAAAGTGTAGGAGGGGTCAGTGAAAATGGAAAATATTATTTAAGCTATTAAGTATGGAGTAGAGAGCAATATGAGAGAGAACGAATCGTCTGACGACGAAGAGTTTACCGTTACTCCTTGGGAAGTCGAGGGTAATATTGATTACGAAAAATTGATAGAAAAATTCGGAACCGAGGAAGTCGATGGAGAACTTTTAGAAAAGGTAGAAAAGATCGCTGGAGATACCCATTTCATGTTGAGGAGAGGGATCTTTTATTCACATCGAGATCTCGATTGGATATTGGATCGACATGAGGAAGGTAAAAACTTTGCCTTATATACAGGGAGAGGCCCTTCAGGTCATACCCATGTGGGTCATCTCATGCCTTGGATATTTGCTAAATGGATGCAGGACAAGTTCGATGTAGAATTATATTTCCAATTAACCGATGATGAAAAGTTCTTATTTGAATTTGAAAACACTCTTGAAAAGACTCACTCATTTGCTATCGAAAATGCTAAGGATATCATAGCTTTGGGTTTCGATCCCGAAAAAACTCATATTATAATAGATACGGATAACATCGATAAGTTATATCCGCTGGCATTGAAAGCGGCTAAAAGATTGAATTTTTCCAACGTTAAAGCCGTGTTTGGGTTCGATAATTCTACCAATGTAGGTAGTATATTTTATACTGCGATGCAGTCCGCGCCCTGTTTTCTACCGAGCGAGTTGAAAGGTGAAGATGTTCCCGTATTGATCCCCTGCGGCATCGATCAGGATCCACATTTTAGATTGACGAGGGATATAGCGGAAACTATAGGTTATCTTAAACCAGCTCTCCTGCATAACAAATTAGCTCCATCTCTTGACGGTTCCGGCAAGATGTCTGCCAGCCAGCCTAAAACCACAGTTTTCACAACAGACACTCCAGATGAAGTTGATGAAAAAATAAACGAAGCGTTTACAGGTGGTCGGGTTTCTGCTTCCGAGCAGAGAGAGAAAGGTGGTGATCCAGATATCTGTGCCATACAGAACTATAGGTATTTCATATTCGAAAGCGATGACGAGAAAGTGAAAGATATAGAGGATAGATGTAGGGATGGGGAGATACTCTGTGGTGAATGTAAAGGTTTACTGAAGGAGAATATAAAGAACTTCTTGGAAGAACATCAAAAGAAAAGGAAAAAAGCCGAGCAGAAGCTAGATAAGTTTTTATTGGATGAGTAACTTATCATCCTTCAGATCGGCATATGAGCATTCAAACGTTTTGGTCCGGTGAAAAATCTATAAATAGGGGGACCCATTTTAGCCGTGTTTACGTGGTCATTGAAATGACTTGGAGATTTCCTCTAATACAGGTGTATCGCTATGAATTCTAGTTTGCTTGGAAAGCTAACTTCGGGAAAGCGAAACGACTCCTCCAGCCCTTCGTGGCTTGAAAAACATTGGGATACGGCAGCTTGTCTGATAGGTATTTTCTTAGTGGCATTGTTTATTCGCTCGTACTTTGCCTATGAGGCAGCTACAAAGTACGGGTTGCCGTACCTTTTGGGAGGAGGAGCCGACTCATATTATAATGCTAGGATCATAAACTATATAGCGGAGAATCACCAGCACTTATTGACTGACCCATTGAGAGCTTATCCTTTGACTGGAAAGATAAATACTCGACCACCACTTTATCAATGGTCAGTTGTCTTAGGGGGGTATTTACTTTCACCTTTAGTCGGTAGTTTGGATAAAGCGATAAATATATCGTTCATATTTTCCTCGGCATTTTGGGGAGCGCTGACAGTCATCCCTATTTACCTGATCGGGAAAAGGACTTTTGGAAAGAAGGCTGGAATCGCTGCAGCCCTGCTCATGACGATTAGTACGGCCCATGTGACTAGAGGAGTTCTCACTAACACGAACCATGATGCCTTTTCGATGTTCTGGATCATCACTGCCTTCTTCTTCTTCTTGAGATCTCTTGAAGAACTGGGAGGCGAGAAAAGATGGGTGTCAGATTGGAAAAAAGGTGAAGAGATCAAAAAGGGCTTGGCTAAGTTCTTCGGTAAGAATAAGAGAGCATTACTTTACTCGGCGATGGCAGGAATGGCTTTAGGAACTTTAGCTCTGACCTGGAAGGGTTATTCCTATGCGGTAGTAATAATCTTAGTGTACTTTTTGGTTCAGTTAGTTATAGATAAATTTAGAGGTGAAGATTCCCTCGGGATCACTATATCTATATTTGTAATGATAATGCTCGTATTCTTGGTGGCTTTACCTTGGTATGGAAAAACGCCAGCCGGAGCATTAGAAAAATTCACTACATTGATCCAATGGCCGCTAGGTAGATATTTCCAGATCCCCTTTGTTATATTCTTGGGATCCTTCGGTCTTGGAGTATATTTCTCAGTCACTAGAGACCTTCCATGGGTGTTGACTTTTTCCATACTCGCGATCGCAGGCGTACTCTTTTTCACTCTAGGCCCTGATGTGATCACGCAGGCCGCTTCTCAGTATTTCATCCAGAATAAATTGTATTCGACTATCGCTGAGGCTCAAGCACCTTCATTCAGTCGTTTAGTTCTAGCTACGGGAATCACAACATTTTTCCTATCCTTTATAGCACTACCATTGGCCGGTTGGCACTTGAAGAAAACCTGGCGTCGTTCATTCTTGTTTGTGTTAGTTTGGATGGTATTTGCGATTTATATGGCGACTACGGCTACCAGGTTCATATATAATGCATCACCGGCGTTTGCCCTGACTTCTGGATGGGTAGTGGCTTTGATTTTCGATAAAGCGAAATTCGAAGAGTTCGCAAGGAGTTTTACAAGCCACAGAGGCAACGTTATAAGGGGAATACGAGAAGGTGTGAAAATCAAACATGTTTTGGTCACATTGTTCGTCGTGTTTCTGATCCTCACTCCGAACGCAATGTACGTTATCGATTCGGCCACCCCATATCAGGAGAAGTCAAAGTATAATGAACAGATCTACGATACTCTACCTGAACCTTTGAAAGCTAAAGATCATAATCCTGAACAAGAACTCCATTACCTTGGAGCTTTCGGACCTAGTCTAGACAGGCCAACCGATTATTGGCCAGCGGCTTGGGATTGGTTCAGCCAACAGGATAATCAACTGCCGCCTAAAGAAAGGCCTGCATTTGTGAGCTGGTGGGACTATGGATTTCAGGCGATGAACAGAGGAGACCATCCTACGGTTGCTGACAACTTTCAGCACGGTTATAGATTCACTGGTAATGTTCTGATGGCGCAAAACGAATCAGAGATAATTGGTTTGATGATAGGTAGACAGTTGCAGTTGCCCTATAATGAAGAGGGTCAATTTGAAGGCAAAGTTCAAGCCATACTAGTGGATCATTTAGGGAAAGAGAAAACCCAAAAACTAGAAGATATTTACCAGAATTCAGGCGAATATAAAAACGAAGTCCTATCGAATCCCGATAAATATCATCCCAGAGCTGACGATATCGGTAATAAAAATGTAATGTGGGCGATGGTCATGGGTACTCTATCTGAAGAGGACCTGGAGACCCTTTCTTCACTTTATAGAGATGTAAGTTATAATTCTGGATATGATAGACTTGAAAACCGTATGGGATATTTAGCGGTCGATTCAAGGCTGTTCCCGACATCAGCTCAACGGACGGGTATCTTCCATGCCCCGGCTTTCCTTTCAGGACATCGTATGAAAGATTTCGGTCGCGGCAGAGTTCCGGAAGACTTTTTCACTTACGAATTCATCGATTCTGCAGGACAGAGTTATGACGACCCCGATAATGTTCCAGAAGATGCTAGGATCGTTGATCAGAAGATAAAATATAAATCGATGTTTTTCAACTCCGCTCTATACAGGACATTTGCAGGATATAGCAAGCATGAAGTTGGCCGGGGAGAAAAAGGAATCCCTGGCTTATCCGGGAGAAGAACGAGACAATCACTTAAACCGATGCCTAGTTGGAATCTCACACATTTCAAAGATGTGTATAAAACAGCCTACTATTATCCATATCCTCGAGATGAAGTGAGAAACCACACTGGGTCAAGGGAGGCGATCAATTATTATGACAAGGGTGTTGAACAAAAAGACAATGAAAACGTTACGGTCGATGACTCGGCTCGAAGCTATATGCGACAAGGAGTCGTATTCTTGAAATATTACGACGGGGCTGTCTTGAAAGGACAAGTGAAAACGGAAACTGGTGAGCCAATACCGAATGCTAGGGTTACTGTTGTCGATACTACTGACGGGCGTGGAACGCGCCATGACTCAACGATTACAGATGAAGGAGGTAACTATAGAGTTGTTCTTCCTGAAGGTAACATGACAGTATTGGTTTCAACAGGGGGCAATCAACAGAAATTGGTCGGAAGGGAAGAAATCGTACTCGACAATGAACAGTATAACATCACCAAGGAACAAGCGTTGAGAAAGCCCGTTGATAGAGACGGAGATGGTCGAATGGATTATAAACTGCTGAACGATTTTGAAGTCGAATTAGGTCAGATGTCGGGAAAAGTATTCTTAGATCGAGCCGATAACGGGGAATATGATAAATCAAACGACACTCTTTATTCTGGTACTGGCGAGGTAGTCATAGAAAGTAAAAAGTCCGACATCGAGTATACATCGTCCATCGAAAATGGTACTTACGAATTTTCGAAGATTGCTCCTGGAAATTATTCTATCGAGAGCTCTATTCCAGGAAGCGCCGATTTGAAAAATCAAGTCGTGAAACCCGGAGAACAATCTTCTAAGGACCTACCCGTATCAGTCGGTAAGATAAGAGGTAATATAACTTATGGAGAGGGGCTAGAGAAAGAGGAATTCAAGCTCTCCTTAGAAGGAAAAGAGGAAGATGAGAAAATCAGAATAGGAGAGACAGATGAGTATGAATTTTCAGATCTCTCGTTCGGCGAATACACCTTAAATATCGATGACGACGGATACACCCTTCGATATGGGCCTTCGGATCTTGAGATAAACGAGACTGGAAGCGTCAATAAAGATATCGAGATAGTTAAAGCTCACCGATTGAAGGGAGAAGTAACAAAGGAAGGAAAAGAGATCTCTAATCAAAGACTTTCGATACTGGCTAAGAATTATGACAGGATGGTAAAGACAGGTGAAAATGGTGAATTTGATATAAAATTGCCAGAAGGAAAATACCAGATCTATGGTATTAACAGGGAGGGGGAAGAGGTTTACGCGACCTTGGACGACATCTTGTTAACTTCAGATACAGAATACACTGGGAAGTTTGACCAGGCTTACAAATTGACCGGTGAAGTGATTTATGATGGTTCTAGCGTTGAAAAAGCCGAAATATTCGTTAAAGGTAAAAATGGTGGGGAGCATTATATCACAACTAATTCAGAAGGAAGATTTAAGACCCATCTACCGGGAGGCCAATACGACGTTTACGGTTGGAAAGAATCAACCTTCCCAGGACAAGGCGAGGATCTTTACTTCTCAGAGCAGATCAATTTGAATAGGGATGTAGAACTAAATCTTGATCCATCGAAGGGGTACAAGGTTCAAGGCAAAGTCAAAAGAAACCTGTTCAACTCTGATAGAGATGGTGAAGGACTCTACACGGATATCCAAATTAGCTGTGGTGGACATGAGTTCAGTACCGCTACAAATGTAGATGGAAATTATAGTTTATATCTTCCTGAAAAGGACTGCACTCTCACAGTCAAAAAAGAAGGATATCATGACCGTTATTTGACTATAAATCCTTCTCAACTCGACCAAGAAAAAGATATGGATATTCACCTAGATGCTAAAAATATCACTGTTGAAGGAAATATCGATTTCGATAGGGAATTAGTAGAAACACTAAAACTGGAATTCAAACCTTTGGCCGATGGAGCCGTTAGTAAAGAGATAGAAGCGGCCGACGGTAGTTACCGTGTTGAACTTCAGCCTGGAAAATACGAAATCGTCAGTAACTATTCCTTGATGGAGGACGAAATAAGGTATGAAGTCTCCGACTCATTGTCGATCGAACCCGGAGAACAAGGCGTGACTAAAGATCTCAGGGCAATATATAAGACGAAAGTGAAAGGTGAATTGTCCTCTGAAGCTGATATTTATTTCCAGGGTCCTGAAAATAGAACTATTTCGGCTGATGGAACTTTCTCAACTTATCTCATACCAGGAACTTATTCGGTACGGGCTGTTAACCCAGAAGGAACTCGTGCCGTGCAGAAGAGATTGGCTGTGAAAGAAAATATGTCCACATCCATGGATCTTTCGCTAGAGGATACCTATTCAGTGAATGCTGACATTACAGGCTTAAATCAACAGGGAATGCCAGTTTCCTTTGAAAACCTAGATACCGATTACACCCTTCGAACTTTAAGTGGGCCGGACGGAGAGTTGAATATCAACGTGACCGCTGGAAATTACAGGATTAAGGTCGACTATGTTACCGAGGAAGAGATCAACGGAGTAGAAAGAGATGTCCGATATCATCTTTCTGAAGAGCGAGACACGCCGATATCAATGCCGCTAGAATTGGAAAGATATGTACTGAATTCAACTCTAAAAGGCAAGGTAATGCTTGGAGGATCACCGGTAAAAAATGTAGAGATTAGTATAAAGTCTGAGGAGGATGAGTTTACAGTACAGACGGATGAAGAAGGTGAATATCATCTAGATCAGGTGATACAAGGACAATACACTGTCTACATATCTCACCAGTCGATGGGCGAAACTTACTCCTATTTCGATACATTCAAGATGCCCGCCGAGGATCACACTCATGATATATCTTTGGAAGAAGGCATAATTTTCTCTGGTGAAGTGAAGTTACGCGGTGAAGGTGTAGAGACTGATCTAAATATTAGGAAGGAGATCGCTAACAGACAATTTGAGACAGATGAAAACGGTTCTTTCCGTATTCTATTGCCGAAGGGCAGGTACTCTATAGACGCTCAGGAAACTAGGGAGATGGATTATGGGTCTACCAACTTCAAGTATTCTAATACTTTGGATATACAGCACGACGAAGAAAGAACGATAGAATTGAAGAAAGTCAAAAACTTCGAAGTAAAAATAAGTGAACTAGAAGAGAAAACGGTATCGCAGGGCGAAACTATCGAGTTCACCGCTGAGATCACTAACGCCGGTAATACCCAAGATGAATATGAATTCTCAGTCTCGAATTCTGAATGGGAAGTGGATTTTGAACCTGAGACCGTTTCTTTGGGACCAACAGAGAAAAAGCAGATCAAAGTAACCGTCCAAGTTGGAGAAAATGCTAGTGAAGACGATTCAATAAAAATGATGGTCGATTCACCCAATTTAGAAGAAAAAGAAGAAAAAACGCTCCCGATAAACGTCAAACCGATATATAAGGTCGATCTTTTATCAGGAATCCGTTCTAAGGAATATGGTGAAGGAGAGTTCACATATTCTGTAGATGTCAAAAATAAAGGGAATGGCGCCCACAATTATAGATTGGAAGTGGTCAACGAAGAAGAGTTGAAGAACTGGGGTTGGAATATAACCTTAGCTCAAGATACTAAGGAGATCGCTAAACAAGAACAGAATGCGTTCGAAGTCAAGCTGCGCTCTACAACTCCGAATTCCAAAAGAGACGTCACGGTCGAGTTGATGGCTGTTTCTGAAGGAGACGAGGAAGTTACTGATACTGAAGAATTCACGACATCTCTACCTGAACTCACTGGTGATCCGGAAAAAGTTGAATTTACTACGGATGAACTCGCTTTAGAAGAAGAACCCTTCACGTTGTCGAACTGGCAATGGGCTGGCATAATATTACTAGTTTCGATAGCGGCACTTTACGTTATGAGGAAAAAGAGGTGGCTCTGATGAAGTGGAAAAAACCGGCCTTTTTGGCCATAATAGTGATCTTGATGATGATAGGAAGCGGGATGTCCGCTTTCCAGATATCTGAAGCTGCGCAAGAAGACAGCCGTATTAATATATCAGTCGACGGTCCGGATAAGTTATTTGTCAATGAAACCGAGAATTACGAAGTAGAGATAAAAGGTGTGTTCCAAGTCGGTGACGATCTTGTAGATGCTGAGAGAGCTGACAATTGGACTCTTAAAACCGAATCGACTATGGACGCGACCGTTGAACCTCAGAGCATCGGAACCTCTACGACTAATGTGTACACGGTGAATGTTACTGTACACGAGGAAGGAAAAGGATATCTGAATTTAACGGCATATTGTGGTAAGAACGGAAGCGTCTCATATACGGAGAAACAGTACAGGATCGAAGTAGAGGAACCTGAAGTAACCACGGTCCCCATAAATAATCCGACCAACATCACTATCAAGAAGATGGAATTGGGATTGTTCATAGACGGCGATAAGAAGAGCACTGTCATGGTAGAGGATTTGAAGCCTGGGGAACAGAGAAAGGTAACTTTCAAGTGGTCTAAAGAAGGTTTATCTTCAGGAGAGCATGATCTAAAAGTCTGGGTGGATTATGGAACCGATAACGATCCCGATAGTTTCAATAAACAAGACCGGGTCATGGATCGCACATTCCACGTAGAAGGTGAGACAAATACTATGCTCTATGCAGGAGTTATAGTTGCAGTTATAGCCGTTAGCTTTGTAGTATTCCTTCTCTATAGGCAGAGAAAGAGGAAGAGCAGAAGGCCGTGGTAATAGGGAAAAAACATTGATAACAGTTAAAAGTAATCCTGGAAATCAGGAAATAAAAAGTCTTTTTCTTTTTTTAATAGAAGAACATTCTATTTTGTTACTACTAAAATTGCGATAGAGGTAATTATATGTTGGGGAGTCCAAAATACATTCCCTAAGAGGAAATCACATTACTTCGCTATCTGGTGATATCTCCTTATCTAATTTCACTACACCTTTACTGTCTTTCAGTAAAAGGGCACTGTTTTCATCGATCAGCGCTACACCAGTCTCTTCAAATTCTTCACCATCTATAGCTTCGAGCTCTTTTTCCGCTATTATATTCCCGTTCTGCCATCCGACGGTTTTGAACTCTAATTCCTGAAAATCGTCGAATGAGATCTTTTCTGCGCCTTTACTGGATTTTTCAATGTTCTCGCCTACTTCACTTTCCGGCTGAAGCAGAGAGACCGTTTCATCTTCCTGAGCGGCCAGCATCATACCTTCTGATTTGATACCTCTTAATTCAGCAGCTTCTAGATTCGCGACTACGACTATTTTTTTACCTTCCATCTCCGATTTATCGTAATAAGGTCTAAGTCCAGCGACCAAAGTTCTCTGTTCTTCACCTATATCAACTCGAGTTACGTATAGTTTATCAGCGTTAGGATGTTCCTTTACTTTATTTATCTTTCCTACTCTAAGATCTAATCTTTCCATAGAATCTACAAGCTCTGACCCTTCCCTCATCTCGTCTAGATCGATAGTGTCGTAGAGAGGTTCCGGTTCTTCTAAATCAGTTCCCGGTTCTAGAGGATTCAAAGCTTCCTTCCACGCTTTGTCATGCACGCTAGATTTTTCTTTTGAAAGGTAATCCCAGAGAGTGTCCATGCTTTTGGGTAGGTAAGGAGCGGCGGTTATACAGAGAGCCTTTACTAACCTTAGAGAGATATTTAGAGTCGTAGCGGCAGACCTTTCATCTTCAGGTAAGTCCTCCCACGGGGCCTTGTCGTTGAAGTATTTGTTTCCCGTCCTTGAGAGCTCCAGTATCTTCTTGAGCCCCTCTTTGAATTTACAGTTTTCAATATCTTTTCCGATAGCTTCAGTTTTCTTTTCGATCTTTTCCAATATCTCTTTATCCCTCTTATCTAGATCGTCGTGTTCCGGAACTTTTCCAAAATTGGAGTAGGTGAATGAAAGAACCCGGTGTATGAAATTACCTAGATTACCAACGAGTTCAGAATTTATTTTATCCTCGAACTCTCCCCAATCAAAATTCGTATCTTTAGTTTCCGGCATGATGGTTGTGATATAATACCGGACGGCATCGCTATTGAAATCATCCAGTAGATCCGGTAGAGAAACTATAGTTCCTCTAGAAGTGGAGAATTGTTCTCCTCCAAGTCTCATGTATTGATTCGCTGGAACGTCGTAGGGTAGATTCAGATCACTGTCATATCCCAGTAGTATTGAGGGCCATATGATCGTGTGGAACGGGATATTGTCCTTCGCTAAGAAGTAGTAATGCTTCGCGTTCGGATTTTTCCAAAATTTTGTCCAATCTCCGTCGGTTTCTTCCGACCATTTGATCGATGTAGATAGGTATCCTATCACCGCTTCAAACCACACGTATATTTTCTTATCTTCATAACCTTCTATAGGAACCGAGATCCCCCAATCCATATCTCTAGAGATAGGACGGTCTTCAAGTCCTTCATCTAGCCAGCTCTGTGTGAAATTTAATACATTGTTTTTCCAGTGATCTTTATCCTTCAAATAATCTTTAAGCACCTGCTGGAAGTTTGAAAGTTTCAAAAAGAAGTGTTCGCTTTCTCTTAACTCAGGTTCCTCTCCACAGTGTTTACACTTGGGGTCGAGAAGCTCCTCAGGATCCAAAAGTGTGCCGCACTCGTCACATTGATCACCTTTCACATCCTCTTGTCCACACTCAGGACAGGTACCTATAACATATCTATCTGGAAGCGATCGCTCGCAGTTGGGACAATAAAAGGTTTCCATCGAATCTAAGTATATGTGGTCCTTTTCATACAATGTTTTGAATATATCTCTAACAACTCTCTTATGTGTTTCATTCATAGTATAAGTGAAGAGAGAAAAATCAACATTTAGATCGTTTAAAGCTTTAGAATTGATCCTGTGGTATTTCTCGGCAGTCTCTTTCGGTGACAGACCTTCCTCTTCCGCCGTAACAGTTACCGGAGTACCGTGCTGATCGGAACCTGATACCATCAGTACCTCATCTCCATTCATATCGTGGTAGCGTCTAAATATGTCTGGAGGAAGGTAGCATCCACCCACTTGGCCTATATGTATCGGACCGTTGGCGTAAGGCCATGCGACACCAATTAATATTTTGCTCATGGTTAAGTGAAGAATCTTTCGATATTTAAATTAAATGATTTATCTAGATGATTAGAATTTTCGATGATTCTCAATGTGTATCTATAAACAATCCCCGAGTATAAATATCATCTCTATTGTATGTTTCCCGTAAAGAGATGGCTATAATAAGAAGATTTAACAGAGAAGATCTAGAGAAAGTCGAGCGTATCGCGGATATATCTCTGAAAGAGGAATACACTAGAGAGTTATACATATCGATCCATAAATTTTGGAGGGATGGTTTTTTAGTACACGAGATGAGCGGTGAGGTGACCGGTTTCATCTGTGGGATGAAGGAGGATGCGAAAACAGCCAGGGTCTTGATGCTCGCGGTACATCCCTTCTATAGGAATCAGGGCATTGGTAGTAATCTTTTGGAAAATTTTATAGAGGTGAGCTCTTCCTCCGGAGCTAATAAAATCACCTTAGAGGTGCGAGTGGGCAATCAGAGAACTATAAACTTTTATAAAAGAAGAGGATTTCAGATGGTCTCTAGATTAGATGATTTTTATACTAATGGAGAAGCAGGTTATAAGATGGTTAGATATCTTTAATTAATGAATCTCCGAAAAACTATTTACTTTTGTCTTCATACAAAATTATAGTGGAACTCGTAACTTTTTGAACTAAGTTACGAGCTCCACAACTAGTAAAAGACACAAAAGAGTACAAAATGTTATAAACCGAGGTGGAGCCTAGATGGTTAAAGAGAAGGATGAATTTGGAGTAGAGCTCAAGGAGAAGATAGAAGATTTTGTAGCTGAATGGATGACTGAAAACAAGGTTCCCGGTATGAGCATCGCTGTAGTCGAGGGGGACGAGAAAAAATATGAGAAGGGGTTCGGTGCTAAGAATCTAGAAAATAATATTCCTGCAACTCCAAGAACATTATATGGCATGGCCTCTGTGACAAAGTCCTTCACGGCTTTGGCGATAATGATGCTTGTAGAGAGAGGAGATATCGAGATAGATGATGATATCACGGAATACGTGCCGGTAGATTGGGATAAGCAGGTAAAGATTCACAATCTGTTGACGCATTCCTCCGGTATGCCTTCATTGGGCGTCAGCGAAGCCCTGATCGATAGATTGATAGATATGGACGAAAGAGGTCTCCCTCTCGCTGATCTTGATGATTTCTATACTCATCTTAACGGCGCTAAGGGTGAAATGGCGGACGAGCCGGGTGAGGAATTTTTCTACTTCAATTCAGGTTATGCTCTACTAGGTCAGATAATAGAAGAAGTGAGCGGAAAATCCTATCCTCAATTTATAGAGGACGAGATCTTTGAACCGCTAGAGATGGAGAGATCGAGATTCGATTATGATGAAGACGAAGGAGACATGATGACACCTTATTTCATGGGGGAAGACGGACCCGAAGAAACATCGTATCCTCTCAGGGAGATAGGCCATCCCGGAGGAGGTCTGCTGAGTTCGGCAGACGAACTGGCGAATTACTTGATCATGAATATGAATAAGGGTGAGTTTGACGGAAAACAGTTAGTAGATCCAGAACTGTTGGAAAAGATGCATACCGCTCACATCAAAAGAGAAACTAGCGACTACGGATACGGCTGGATGGTCAAAGAGTTAGACGGTGAGAAATTCATAGGTCACAGCGGTTCTATCGCTGTCAGCGGAGGATTCATAGGCTTCGTCGGTGATATAGGTGTGGCTATAGCTGCCAACACGATACCGAGCGGTTCTTTTGAGGAAGCCGGGAAATGGATCATCAAAACCGTGAAAGGCGAGGATGGCGATGAACTAACGTACTTCAAAAGAAAGGAAAGGTTGGAGAAATTAACCGGTACTTATGAGTCATACAGAGGAATAAAAGAGATGGAAATAGAGAAAGAAGCAGGTCTGCTGAAATTGACTGTGAAGGAGAGGTTGGAAAGTGAACAAGTTATATTGATACCGGAAAGGAAGGATATTGAAGACTTCAATTTCTATTACTTGGACGGTAACGGAGAAAAGAACAAAGTGCGGTTCGAAGTCGGTGAGCAGAACGGCGAAATCGACCTTTTCATAGGCAGATGGCGCCTTCATAAGAAAAAGTGAGGAAAAATATGAAGAAAGTACCGGTCGCGCTGACCATAGCCGGTTCCGACTCTGGTGGGGGAGCGGGTATAGAGGCCGATCTGAAGACTTTTTCTGCATTCGACGTCTATGGTACCGCAGTAGTTACTTCAGTTACAGCACAGAACACTAGAGAAGTAAGAGCGGTGCACGATATTCCTTCTGACGTTGTAGGGGAGCAAACCAATGCGGTTTTAGACGATATATCCGTCGATTCTGTAAAAACAGGAATGCTATCTAACTCGGACATAATAGAAACAGTCGCAAGAAAGATAGATGAATGGGAGCTCGAGGTAGTTGTCGATCCGGTGATGGTCACCAAATCCGGAGATCAGTTGATAAAAGATGCAGCGGTCGAAAAGTATATCGACGAGATTGTACATCGGTCCATGGTGATCACTCCCAATATTAGAGAAGGGGAAAAGCTGACAGGTGAGAGAATAGAGACAGTAGAAGATATGAAGGAAACAGGTATTAAGTTGTATGAGATGGGTGCCGATAACATCGTGGTGAAAGCCGGGGATGCGGGTGATAAAGTTGTAGATGTATTTTATGACGGAAACGATTTTAAAGAGATCTACGGCGAAAAATTCACTTCTCACAAGCACGGCACCGGCTGCACCTTCTCTTCAGCAATCGCCGCTAATCTCGCAAAAGGAAAGTCCGTAGTAGAATCGGTCAAAACGGCTAAGAAGTTCATCGACGACACTATAAAAAACGGTCTAGATATCGGAGAGGGGGAAAAACCAGTGGATCACATGGTATGGTCGAGAGATTGATTTAGAAGAGAGAAAGATGTTTTTGTGGCCGATGTTCTATTTTCTCAGCTCGGCCATATGGTCTTTACTTTTTTGTATATGGTCTTCAGAGGCGATATCGCTCCTGTATCGGAGATCTGCCCCCTTTATCTTTTCTACAGCTTCTTGTGAAATAGATCTCGCCTTTTCTATAGTTTCGTCTATTCCGACAAGACCTATCGTTCTGGAGCTTTGTGCGTAGTAATCGCCGTTTTCCATCTCTAGTGCGGCGGGATATATCCTCAGGTTATCGCTGTGGTCTTCTTCCATCTCCTTGGCAGCTGAAAGATCGATCTTTTTATCTCCTTCATATTCTTCGTCTTTACCGTAATCCCATGGTACCTTGTAAGTCAGGACAGTGGCTCTATCTTCGAATTCTAGAGAAGTTAGTTCGCCCTCTAATATCTTATGGCAGACTTCTACGAAGTCTTCTTTTAAGATCGGTAGTATATTCATGATCTCTGGATCTCCAGGTCTGCTGTTGATCTCGAACATCTTTATCCCGTCAGATGAACAGACATATGCCATGTAGAGCGGGAAGCCTCTCAAATCTTCTTCATCACCTTCTTTTTTCAACACTTCGTGTAACTTCTCTCCTGTTTTCAGAGCTTTTTCCCAATCGCTTTCGCCCATGAACGGCAGTATGTCACCTTCGGCTTTGTAAGAACCCATACCTCCGGTGTTGGGCCCCTCTTCTCCTTCAAAGGCGCGCTTGTAATCTCTCACTGCGGGAGTTTTTATCAGATGCTCGCCGTCGGAGATGAACTGTAGGCTGAACTCCTCCCCTTCTACTTTTCTTTCGATGAGGACTTTACCATCTGTGAAGTTAGGATAGAAAAATTCTTCGAATAACTTCTCTCTAGAGGTGAAATGATCTCCCCAGACACCTACACCTTTACCCGCCGCTGGTGTATTGGGTTTGATCGCGACTTCGTTTCCTATTTGATCTAGATAGTCGTAAACAGCTTCTTTAACCTCGGCTTTAGAAGAAAATTCATCTGGATCGAAAATCTTGAATTCGGGATTCATCTCGGGAGCCACTTCTTCCATCAACTTTCTCTGCCTCACTTTGCTTTTTTCTATTGCGAATTCAGCGGTGGGGCATATCATCGATATAGAGGTCTTTTCTTCGACTTCGTCTCTCACGCCGCCTATTATCGGATCTTCCGGTCCGACTATTCCAAAGTCTATCCTGTCCTCGTGCTCTTTCGCAAATTTGACTATATTATCTACAGATAGACTCGGATCTACCATGTGTTCTTCAGCCCTCTCTACATTGAATGGATTCTTTTGTTTATCCACTATGAAAAGATCAACGTCATGTTCGCTTCTCTCAAAAAGATCTACCATCGAGGCGGCTCTGGCTCCATATGAAACTACAAGTACTCCTTTGCTCATGATTTTACCCGTCAGTACAGGGTTTAAAACTAATTTAAACCTTACGTTACGATGGAAGAAAATCCGCATTTTTTAGAATATATCAATAAAATACCGACAAAATTAAAAATCGGGAGGACAGTAATCTTTCAGTTAATTAAACATGGATGAGAAAAATTTCGGCGGTGATTTCAAGTCAAAAAAGCTCGATCTCCTTTTAGCTCTATTGACAGTATTCGGGTTACCTACAATAGGTTTTTATCTTTTCAAGCTAACTGGAGCCCTACTACCTCTGATAATATATTACGGCATATTCTGTGTAGGGGTTGTGAAGTGGAGGAAAGGGACTTTAGATTACAGGATCCCGGACAATTTTTGGAATTTCATCTTTCTATCTTTGCTTGCTATCGAGGGCGCGAGGCTGGTCCTAGGCTACAAGCTCTACGAGCCGGTTGAAGATTTCCATCTTGTTGGATTCGTATTGACACTCTTGATATGGGCTCCCATCAACGCTTTCATGGAGCAGCTATCATGGTTATACGTTTTCGATTCCTTCACTAATTATTTCAAAAAAAGAACGAGTAAGTATCTCTCGCTTAGTATAGGTTTTGTTTTTTATGTGGTTTTTATTGGCATGATACATGCTCTTTTCTGGGGAAGATTCCTTTTTGAATCCCAGAATGTGTTTCCTATTTCTCAGATATATTCTGCTGGTCAGATGGTGATAGCGGTTGGATATATCTTCATTTACAGGAAAACTAAGAGCATGCTGCAGGTAGCGATCATCCATCTGATCGTGGACATCTCCGCTGTCCTATTCACGAGATATTCGATCATACCGTATTTACTAGCTTGACCTCGGGAGACTCAAGCTCATGTCTTAAAGAGATGCAAGTTTTATATATTCCATGATTTTTGTTCCAACAGAGATATGGATGACGAATTTTTGAGGTGAATGGATCTGGCATTGATGGATACAGGGGAGAAAAACAAAGAGTTGAGGAACAAGATCGCAGTTTTCCTTTTAGTGTTGATGGCTACTTTGCTGGTAGCCGATCAGTACCTCCTGCCTCCGAACTACCAGCAAATCATGACCGAATTCGGTATAAACGAAGCAAGGATGGGCCTTGTCTCTACTATATTCGTTGTTTCTAGTGTCATAGTAACCGCTATCTGGGGCTTCCTATCGGATATCAAGGAAAGAAAAAAACTGCTCCTGGTAGGTGTGCTCCTTGGTGAGATACCGTGTTTCCTCACGGCTTACGTTCAAAGCTATCCGCAGTTATTCCTCATAAGGATATTCACGGGGATTGGAGTCGGTTCTCTCATACCCATTGGTTATTCCTTGATCTCGGATATATACGACGAAGAGAAAAGGGGTAAAGGATTCGGTTACATTCAGGTCGCGCTGGGCATGGGTTCTTTGGTGGGCATGAGCTTTGCGGGCTTGATAGCCTCCTGGCGAATACCGTTCATAATCGTGTCTCTCCCTAATTTCATCCTGGCTCCTATTTTCTATCTGGTACTGGTCGAACCCAAGAGAGGTGAAGGTGAGAAGGAACTGAAGAGCTCACTGGAAGAAGGTGCGGAGTACGATTATAGGATTGATATGAAAACAGTAAAGAAGTCGTTCAAAACACATACGAATATTTTGATATTCATTCAGGGGATTCTAGGCATGATCCCCTGGGGGATACTGACTTACTGGCTTGTTTCATTTCTCATGGTAACGAGAGGTATGGGGAAGATGACCGCTACCTTCGTACTGATGATTATAGGAGTTTCGACCGTTATAGGTTCGCTCGTCGGCGGTTATCTAGGAGATCACTTCGAAAAGAGGATAAGAGGGGGTAGAGCGATGCTGGTCGGTGTAGCGATGTTCATAGGTATGTTGGCATCTATAGCGTTGATATTGTATCCCTTCCCCAGCAGTTTAGACATGATACATTGGATAGTCTTGATCATCTACTCACTTCTTTTCATGCAGCTGATAACATTTGCGGGACCCAACGTTCCGGCGGTAGTTTCTCAAGTCAATCTTCCCGAGGACAGAGGGACTGTCTTCGGGGTCTTCAACATATTGAACAATTCCGGTATGGCTGTGGGTCCGTGGTTTGCAGGTTCAGTGGTAGGTTTATTGAAAGGCTTAGGTTACGTAAAACCTATGGCGTACCAAAATGCTATGTTGGTAGGAGCTCTCTTCTGGCTGCCCTCTTCTCTCATCTGGATCTGGCTTAGAAAGCAGTACCCCGATGATAGAGAACAGATAAAGGAGACTTTAGAAAAAAGAGCCGAAGAGTTATAAACAAAAGTTATGAGATCAGGTATATCTGTCTAGAATTTCCTGAGTGATGCCTTTTTTTTCGGCGATCTTTCTGTAGACTTTCGCGCTATCCCTGACTTTTCTATCGAAATCATCGAAATCGACCTCTATCAATCCAAATCTCGGTTCGAATCCCTCTGCCCACTCGAAGTTATCCATCAAAGACCAGTACATGTAACCTCTAACGTCGTATCCATCTTCCCTAGCTTTGTGTATCTGCATGAGATGTTTCAGTATGTACTCTATTCTCCACTCGTCGTCTTCCGTGGCTATACCGTTCTCCGTAACGTAGATCGGCTTATCGTATCTTCTCTGAAAATGTTTTATGCCTTTGTAAATACCTTCGGGATAAACCGACCAGTCCATCAAAGTCTTTCTGTCCCCGATGTCCGCCTCCTCGGTATCTAGAAAAAGCTTTAGAGGGTTCCACGAGTGGGCGGCTTTGTGGATTGTGTAATAATTCAGGCCTATAAAGTCGGCATCGCTCTTTGGGACCTGATATGACCTCAAGGGTGTTTTCAGATCGCCGCTCCATATAGCGTCCATAAAATTCCAGTTGAAGAGCGCGTCAGCTTTCTCGGCCGCTTTAACGTCTCTTTTCTTCTTGCTCTCCGGTCTGATGTAGGGATAATGTTTAACGATCCCTACAGTTTTATCGAGTTTTTTCAAATATTTGTAAGCGGCGGCGTGGGCTCTGAGAAGGTTTTTCTCGACTCTTCCCGCCTTGAGAACAGAGTTTTCAAACGGAGGCCATTCCCCGTCCATATAAGAGGTCATAACATAGACCATAGGCTCGTTTATCGTCCCGAAAAGATCGACACCCGAGATTTCCTCAACTATAGTCTTTACGTATCTCTTCCAGTGACAAAGATTTTCATCTTTGGCAAAACCTCCTTTATCCATGAACCATTGGGGATTAGTGAAGTGGTGAAGCGTGACCATAGGGGTTATCTCTTTCTCGTTGAGTAGATTGATGATATTCTGATATCTCTTTAAGGCGCTTTTATTCAGTTTTCCTTGCTTTGGAAATATCCTGCTCCATTCAAGGGAGAATCTATAAGCATCATAGCCGAGATCGTCCATGAGCTGTATATCCTCTTCGTATCTCTCCCAGTGATCACAGGCCCTGCCGGATTTGTAAGGAAGTTCGCCCTTTTGTTCCGCCTCCCACCACTCGTTGTTTTTATTGTTGCCTTCTATCTGGTGAGATGCGGTGGCGGTGCCGAAGATAAAATCAGAAAAGTCGATCATGTTCGGTAAGAGAATTATGTAGAACTTATATAGTGATTGTGTTCTCTCTATCGTTCGAAAAATTTATCTTTTAACGACCATTGTTTGTTCATCAGTGAGCGTTTAGTCCCCTGATCAGATACGACAACGAGATAAAATTCTAAAAGCGTCAAAAAGCGGGTAAAAAGATGAAGATTAGGAAGAACCGTGAAGAAAAAGAGGACGGGATATACGTGATCTACTATGAGTTCGACGAGAGCGAAGGAGATCAGCAAAGCGAGGAGCGTGCGTAACCTGTCAGAGTTGAGATGGGACCCATTTCAAAAAGAGTACATAATCACTGCCACCCACCGTCAGGGTAGAACACATAAACCACCCAAAGATTACTGTCCGTTCTGTCCGGAGGAAGATCCCGACTTTCAAAAAGACCTAACTCGAGATTTCGATATCGCCGTAGTTAAGAACAGATTTCCTTCACTTACCGATGATCCGCCAACTCCCCAGGTGATTTCGAGTGAGCTTTATCAAGTAAAAAAAGCGGAAGGTCTGTGCGAAGTAGTGCTCTTTACACCGGAGCACGATGGAGTCATGTCGGAAAAACCCGTCAGAAAATTCCTCAAGCTGGTGAAGGTGTGGAAGGACAGATACGAAGAGTTGGGAAGCGAAGATTTTGTGGATTACGTCTTCATATTTGAAAATAAAGGTGAAGAAGTCGGCGTTACATTGGAACATCCGCACGGACAGATATACGCTTATCCCTTCGTCCCTCCGATGATAGAGAGGGAATTGGAGTCTAGTGAAGAGTACCTTGAAAAAGAAAACGAATGTCTTTTCTGCAGAGTGCTAGAAAAAGAGAGAAGCGAAGAAGAAAGGATAGTCGCGAAGAACGATTCATTCACCGCCTTCATACCGTTTTATGCGCGATATACCTACGAGGTGCATGTGTATGCGAACGAGCACATCCCTTCGATATCGAGTTTCGGAGAGAAGGAGGAGAAAGATCTAGCGCAGATATTGAAAGAGCTCTTGATGAGGTATGACGGACTTTTCGACTTTGAATTTCCATACGTTATGGCGATGCATCAGAAACCCACTGTAGAAGGTGCAGAAGAGTATTCGCACTTTCACATCGAGTTCTATCCGCCTTACAGGACGGAAAATAAACTCAAGCACCTGGCGGGAAGCGAGATAGGAGCGGGAACTTACATAAATAATTCGCTTGCAGAAGGAAAAGCGGAAGAATTGAGAGAGGTAGACATCGAAGAAATAGATGAAGATGAATATATATGAGGTGGAAAATGATGATGAAGATAAGATCTCCGGGAAGAGTTAACCTGATAGGCGAACATACGGATTATACCGGAGGATACGTGATGCCCTTAGCTATAGATCTCGGTACGACTATCGAAGGGAGAAAGAAGGGTTCTGTCGATGTCTACTCCAAAGCTTTCAACCAGAGGAAAAAGTTCGATGTCGACGAGCTGGAAAAAGAGGATGATTGGGCGGATCACATCAGAGGAGTTTATTCTATTCTTCAGGAAGAGGGTTATGATGTTGGAGGGATCAAAGCGAAATTCGAAGGTGATCTTCCGATAGGTTCTGGTTTAAGTGCATCGGCGAGTTTTGAACTCGCGGTCATGTATCTGCTAAATGAACTGTATGGTCTTGACCTGTCTAAAAAAGAGATGGCGCTGCTCTGCCAAAGGGTCGAGAACGAGTATGTCGGAGTTTCCTGCGGCATCATGGATCAGTTCAGTATCTCGTTGAGTGAAGAAGGAAAAGCGCTTTTCCTGGATACCGATATTCTTGAATATGAATACGTTGATTTTCCAGAGAAACTGAAACTGATAGTTTTCCATACCGGGGTGGAGAGAGAACTGAAATCTTCAGAGTACAACCAGAGGAGAGAGACGGTGGAAAAGGCGATGGAATCGGTAGGGAAAGAGAAGTCTAAAGATATCGATCCCGGAGAATTGGAGGGCCTGACAGAACTAGAGAAAAAAAGGCTTGGATATGTCGTGAGAGAGAACCGGAGAGTTCTAAGTACGAAAGAGGCGTTGATGGAAAGCGATCTAGAGCGAGTCGGTGAAATATCGAATAAAGCCCATGAAGATATAGCCGAAAACTACGAGGCCAGCTGTGAAGAGCTAGATTTTATAGTTGACCGCTCGAACGAAAACGGCGCTCTGGGAGCGAGATTGACCGGAGCCGGCTGGGGCGGTGCAGCTATAGCTTTGTGGAAAGGTGAAGGTGCTGAGAATTTTGCGGAAAAAGTGTTCGATGAGTATATGGAAAATTTTTCACACGAAAGTGCCGAATATCATGTAGTTGAGTCCTCTAAGGGGATAAGAACGATCTGAAGGTGAAAAAGTGTCATATTCTTTTATTTTTCACGGAAATTTACAGTACGCAGAACTTTCTAAATCTGAGATACCGGAGATAATAGAAAATTCTTACGTGCCCACCCTCGATTTTTTATTGAAAAACAGGGTGAAATTCGCCCTGAATATAACCGGATATTCACTGCAGTTCCTTCCTGAGAACTTGATAGATAAGATAAAAAGAGGTATCGAGGAAGGACTTATAGAGCTGACCGGCACTTCCTACACCCACGCTATTTTACCTTTGCTGGATTTGGATAGAGTAGCAGCACAGGTGAGGAAAGACAAGAAGAAGAAAAAGGAAGTATTCGGTGTAGAAACGGAGGGTTTCTGGCTTCCGGAACTTGGATACGATCCGATTTTACCGGGAATTCTGAAAGAAGAAGATTACGACGAAGTGTATGTGGATGGTGAGGCGGTCTTGTTTTCGGAGATAGATAATACTGCGCTCGCTGAAATCGAACCGCTGACACCCCATCTACACAAAGCTCAGAGAGGTGAAGGTATAAGGTTCATCAATTATCTGTTAGGCTTGAGGGAGCTGAAGAAAGCCGTTAAGAAATCCTTTTCGGGCAAATTGGCCGTCGAAGGAGTGGAAGAGATCGACGCGGTACCCGTTTGGATAGCGATAAACAATGCGGTGATGATGGCTTTGGCCGATCTTCCCTTGATTAGCGTCGATAAAGTCGCGAACTGGATCGACGGTAAAGACGAGTTGATGCTTTACGGCATGGATATAGAATTTTTGGGCCACAGAAAATTGGGTGGAAAGGAATTGAAGATAGAAAGACTGAAAAAGTTGATCTCTAAGGTAGATTCGGATATAGTTCTTCCAAGTGAACTGTATAAAAAGGACAGAAAAACTTATCTCAGAACTTCCAGCTGGGCGCCCGACAAGAGTTTGGATATATGGAGAGAGGACGAGGACAACAAAAGACTGAATATGCTATCAAGAGGGATGTCGGGAGAAAAATCGTTTTTAGCGGAGAACAGCGACGCTAGAGGATGGGAACCTATACCTGAAAGAAAACTCGACGCGTTCAAATCTATCTATGAAGATTGGAAAGAGTAGAAAGGCGATTTTCTCTAAAACGTTTTTTCGACCTATCTTTCAAACCCTTTAGACAGGTGTCTATGGAAAAGTTCTAATATTGTATAATTATTCCAAACCTAGAAGTATAAATATTACATGGTGGAAAAAATGGCTAGGACAGATCTTTCAGATGATAGAGGACTTACCGAGGAGCAGAAGTTATTCAAAGAGAGTATTACAGATTGGGCGGAAAGAGAATTTCCTCTAGAGCGCGTGATTAAAATAAATAGAGAAGGACACCCCTTCCCTGAAGATATAGTGGAAGGGTTAGCGGACCTAGGAGTCATCATGGGCACCGTTCCTGAAGAACACGGCGGTATGGGGCTTTCTTGGAAAGATCAAATCGCCATAGCGGACCAGATAGGTTATATTGATCCCAGTATCGCTACCGCGGCGGGTTTTATGGCGGTAGAGACGGGATGGGGATTCACGATCAACAGATACTGTAATGAAGAAGTGAGAGAAAAATTCGTAAAACCCGCTATTCAAGGAGATAAATTCGTTGGGATCGCTACCACCGAACCCAAAGGCGGTTCGGACGTCGCCGGTTTCGAATCTACAGCGGAGAAAGACGGCGACGAGTGGGTGCTCAACGGCGAGAAAACTTTCATCAGCGGAGTCGAAGAGTGTAAAAGAATGGGCGGGGGATATTGGGTAAACGTCAGAACCGGCCCTCAGGTAGAAGGAGCTCCCCACAAAAACATGACCGCGTTCTTCGTTCCTATCGACTCGGATGGCTTGGAACCTCAGGAACCTTACGATGACGCAGGAAGAGGATCGCTTTCGACTTCTGGATTCAAGATGAACGATGTTAGGATACCAGAAGAATACATGCTCGGAGAGCAGGGAAAAGGTTTCTACTACACGATGGAAGGCTTCGATAACGCAAGAATCATGATAGGAGCTAGTGCCGTGGGAGTCACCAGGCGTATCCTAGAAGAAGCCGCGGATTATATCAAGGAAAGAGAAACCTTCGGTAATCCTCTTGCTAAGTACGAAGGCATACAGTTCCCCTTCGTGGAAAGATACACCGAGATGGAAGCGAGTGATCTCATGATAAATAGAGTAGCAGAGATGCAGGACACCCGATATGACGAAGAAGGCTGGAAGGAAAAGAGCGGCAAAGCTCAGACATACAGTCCTACAGAGATCGCAAAATGGATCTCTATGATCAAGTACAAGATCCCTCATCTAGCTAAAGATACCGCTGACGATGCGATGCACTGGTTGGGCGCTGCCGGTTACAGCTCCGAATACATATTCGAGACCGCCTGGAGAGGTGTGATGTCCTACTGTGTAGGAGCAGAGGGCGGAGCTAACATACAAAAGATAGTCATAGCTAGAGAGACTCTAGGTGACGACTACATACCTTACAAATAGGTGATCCCGTGAAATTCGTGGTTTTGGTCAAGCAGGTTCCGGATACTACCGAAGTCGAAGTGGACGAGGAGACCGGGACCATCATCAGAGACGGGGTCCCTTCAACCCTCAATTCTTTCGACGAGTTCGCTTTGAATTTAGCCGTTGACCTTAAGGAAGAAGTCGACGAAGAGGTCGAGATAATAGCGATGACGATGGGACCTCCACAGGCGGAGGAAGCTTTGAACAAGTGTAAAGCTATCGGTGCGGATAGAGCTATTTTGCTCACCGACAGCGAGTTCGCCGGAGCGGACACGTGGGCTACTGCGGTCACTCTCGGCAGAGCCTTGAAGCAGATAGATGACGTTGATTTGATCTTTGCTGGTCAGGAAGCGTCTGACGGTAATACTGCTCAGGTCGGTCCAGAGGTCGCTGCACATCAGGGACTTCCCCAATTGACTTATGTTTCTGAAGTCAATGATTTAGATACCGATGAAGAATATATCATATGTAAGAAAGAAACCGACGAAGGACATGTGAAGATCAGGTCGGAACTGCCTGTCCTGATCGCCTGCATGCCGAAACCGGGATTCGAACCTAAGATACCGAATGTAAGAGAAATAATGAAAGCGAAAAAGAAGCCCACGGAAGAATGGGCCATTGAAGATATTGGCGGTGAGAACGACGAGTACGGACTCGACGGTTCCGAAAGCGTAGTAATAGACACGTACTCTCCGCCTCCGAAAGGTGAAGGCATAAAAGTCGAAGAAGAACCCGAGAAGTCGGTTCAACAATTGATCGATTTCTTAGACGAGGAGGGGATACTATGATAGAGATAGACGAGAAAACTTGTACAGGCTGTGAAAAGTGCTTGAAAGTGTGTCCGGTCGACGTTCTGGCCATGGAAGACGGTGTAGCCAAACTAGTGGGCGACTGCATATCTTGTGGTGCGTGCGTTTCCGCCTGTCCGGTCGACGCAATCGAGCCGGTCATAGATATGAGTCAAGACAAGGACTTCTCAGAGTACGAAGGCGTTTGGGTGTACGCTGAGTCGCAGGGCAATGAATTGAAGCCTACAGGCCCCCAGCTTCTCGGAAAGGGAAGAGAATTGGCCGACGAGTTGGGGGAAGAACTCTGCGCGGTCTTGATAGGTGAAGATGTTGAAGGACTTCCCGAAGAACTGAGCGCTTATGGTGCAGAGAAAGTCTATGTCGTCGAAGACGAAGTGTTCGAGGATTATTCTACTGAGGCTTATACTACCGCTATAACGACTTTGATCTCCGAATACAAGCCTAACATATTCCTCTACGGAGCGACCCACTTAGGAAGAGATCTAGCTCCTTCTGTTGCGGGCAGGATGGGACTCGGTCTTACGGCGGACTGTACAGACCTAGGTATCGAGGAAGTAGAAGGCAGAGAAGTGCTGATGCAGATCAGGCCCGCTTTTGGAGGTAACGTCATGGCCGACATCGTTTGTACTAATTCTAGACCACAAATGGCTACTGTAAGGCCGCACGTCATGAGTCCTCTCGAGCCGGATCACGACAGCGAATACGAACTTATCGAGGAAGAGGTAGAGGTCGGCGAAGAAGCTATAAGAACAGAAGTGATAGAAGTGATGGAACCTGAAGAGACCGGAGAGATACCGGTCGAAGAAGCTGACACCGTAGTCTGCGGTGGACGAGGCGTCGGGACGAACAGAGAAGATTTCGAGATCTTGGAAGAACTAGCTGAGAAACTGGACGGTACGGTTGGATGCAGTAGACCGATAGTCGAAGAGGACGTGTTGCCGAAATCGAAGCAGGTAGGTCAGAGCGGAAAGACCATTTCGCCAAAGCTGTATATAGTGTCTGGTGTTTCCGGAGCGATACAGCACAAGGTGGGTATCAAGGATTCCGATTACATCATAGCTATAAACGACGATCCGGACGCCGATATATTCGATGTTGCGGACTTCGGAATAGTCGGTGATCTGCACGAAGTCATACCAATACTGAGTGAAAAACTAGAAGAGGCGATGGATGACTGAGGTTTTACACGAAAAAGAAAAAAGCTCCACTAATCAACAGCCAGAGTACGATCGAAGCCAAAAGCAAGGAGAATGGTTTGAACATTCTCCGATAAAAACTCTTTAAATCTATTTTAAAATATTCTACAGTCAGTATTATGCAGAGATGTATGGGTGAAGTGTAGTAGCCCAAGAAAAGGAAAAGGAAGAGTAAACCGACCGTCCTCACATTTATCACCGGTAGTAGAGGGAGAAGGACGGGAAAACCCACTCCGATAGCTCCGGGGAGGTGGCCGAAAAGGCTCCCGATGATGAACGCTCCTACGATCACCACGATCAAAAGAGGTATGTGAGATTGAAGTGTCTGAACGAAGGGTCCGAGAGCTCCGACTCGTTCTATTATGCCTTTGAAAAGCATTATGCCATAAGCCGCTAGTAAAAGATCGAACGAGAAGCCTTCTTTGAACTTGGACGGGAGCGCTCTAGGCGTGTACTTTTCCCTGTTCTGGAAGAAGATCACTATTATCGCTAGGAAAAGAGTGACGTAAAACGGTAGTCCTAGAACGATATTTAGTGAGATAGCTATTATTATGGGAAGTATTTCGTAGATCAGAAGTAAAGGGTTCATATTGGACTTTACATGGTTCTTGACATCGATCTTTTTCAGACCCCAAAAGCCGCCGATCACGAGCTGTGCCGCAAATATGGGGATGTTGAAGACAGCTATCTTGTAGAGATTTACACCCGATAAAGTCGAGGCGAAGATCAGACCTAAAGAAAGTGGATACACTGTAAACCAGATATGTCTGAACCACCAGTTCAAAAATGTCTTTTCAGTACCGTTGAGGTCTAGTTTGTCGCCCTCGTCGTCTATCATCGGCGCTGAAACTAAAGCTCCGCCGGGCATCGGCATCAGGCCGAACAGAGCGGGTATCGAACCTATTACCATCCTTCGATCTGGTAAGGCGGCTCGTAATTCTTTGATCATCCTCCTGACCTGGTCGGAGTCCTTGTATAGGTATCCGAGAAAAGCTATCTGTGTGATTATGGCGATCAGCCGTAGAGTTTCATACTCTCTAGATATCTCAAGTATCCAATTTAGCCCTTGAATTGAGGGGTTGGAAAGGACCAGAAGAACGGCTGTAGCGACCATTACGGCCTTACCGAAATCTATCCTGATGAAGATCAAGACGGCTAGAACCGCAAAGCCCACGAATATTCCTAAGAGATCAAGCATCTGCTTCAAGGTGAAGATTGTGGTATAAAACAGTTAGGTGTGAAATGGAGAACAGAGTGCGGGAGGAGGGATTTGAACCCTCGGACCCCTGTAGGACTAGATCTTGAGTCTAGCGCCTTTGGCCTAGCTCGGCTACTCCCGCGAGTTGAGGCGAATTCACGAGCGAAAACTTGCGGGTTAGTGGAAATCTTTTCCGCGTAACCCGCAGTCATGAATGCGAATGAATGATGAGGGTAAGTCAGAAGCTTTGCTTCCGACGATTACCCGCCTTAGGAGCGAAAGGTTTTTGAGCATATAAAGTGGGAGGGAACGAGGCATATCTTATTCCCCGGCGATTACCCGTATCGTCATCTCGCAGCATTTCGATTATAGGACTTCCCAAATATACTTTACTGTTCAAAAGTATGATTAGTAGACGGATTTCCCGGATATGCCGCGGGAGATAACGATATCATGGACGAAAAAGGGAAAAAGATAGTAAAGAGAGCTTTAGATGAGAAGAGAGATGACGAGCAGTTTTACGAAGCTCTTTCTAGAGTTCTAAGTGAGAAAATCGACGGGAAGAAAGGATATTCTCTTTACTTAAAACTGATCAAAGAGATAAGAAAGTTTGCTAGAGATAAGGAAGTATCTGTCGTTAAAGGTGCTGAAATCATGGTGACCGAGGAGTGATTTTGGATTTGAACAATCTTAACCCGTTCAATATCTTTCTATCTTTATGCCCTTGTCTCTGATCCTTTCCACTATGAAATCGAAATATTCTTCTTTTCTCCCGAGTCTTTCCGGCGGAAGAACCCCGCTTGGAAGATCTTTCTGGTTCATCAATCGAGCCATGATAGCGGTAGTAAATCCGGTCGATCTAGACATGGAAGAAAAAGTGTCATCGGCCTCGTCGTAGAAGAAGTAGTTGATATCCGTATCCTTCCCGTCATTCTTTCCTTCCACATGTATATCCATGATCGAGAAATCGTCGCTCTCGTATTTCATGTGTGGTGTGATGACTTCCAACGTATCTTTTACATTTTCCTCCTTGAAGAAACCCAACTCTCGAAGAACTTTCATCTTCTCTAAGTGACCTTCCCAGCGAAGCGTCGTCTCCTCGAGAGTTTCCGCGTCTATAGTGTCTAGCAGCGTTCGCAGTCCGTCGCTGTAGAACTCTTCGAACTCTCGTTCTCTGATCTTGACCTCATTTATCTCGTTTAGAGGGTCGAGTTTGATCACCTCGCTGTCACGTTTCATCCTCGCTTCGCGAGTATATTCTTCTATCAGGTCCTGAGTGGACCAAGTTGACTTGTAGTATAGAGGAGGTTTTGGATCTTTAGGGAGACCTCCTATACGTATAATCCCGTAATCTATACGATCAATCTCCTCGGCTATCCTACCCATCAAAACGTTGCTCATGCCTGGTCCGAAACCGGCGTCGACCACTGCTGTCACGTCATTTTCTTCAGCTTTCGATCTGAGCTTTAGTGGATCTTCAGGCATGAAGGAAACGTCAACGATGTCCGTTCCTGATTCTATAGCGGCATCTACCGTTCGATAGCCGAATTCACCAGGAAGGGCTCCGATGACGATATCGTGCTTCTCCATCTTAGAAAGCACTTCTTCTTCTTTCTTTATATCCAAAATGAAAGTATCGGCCTTATCTTCCAGCTTCTTCAGATTTCCGCTATCGATATCTCCGACCGACACTTCGTGATCTCTATAAAGCTCGTGAACGACAGCTTTTCCTACACCACCGGCTCCTAATACCAATATCTTCATCTTTTTCCTACAAATCAAATAACGCGAAGAGTTGATATAAGTTTACCTGAAACACTGTTCATATGTTATAATAGTTAGTTTTCATCCTCTTAGGTTCAATATCTAAGGGGAAACGTTTTAGACCTCAAGAAATCCTTCTTATACCAGGTGCATAGATATGAAAGTCCTTCATCTAGATCCATTCAAGAGCCTCTTTGACGAGAAGGAAGAGGAAACGTTATCGGACCTCGTTTCTCCAGATATCGAAGTTGTGGAGGTCACTGCAGACCAAGAAGAAGAGATGATCGATGAAGCGGACCGTTTCGATGCGGTCATAGGTTCTCGGATATCGAGAGAGTTCCTGGAGAACGCTGAGAATCTGAAATACTATATCGTTCCCTTTGTGGGACTACCGCATTCCGACAAAGAAAAACTGCGAGATTTTCCAGATATCAAAGTGATCAATTCTCATTTCAACTACTGGATGGTGGCGGAACACGCTTTCTCTCTACTTCTTGCTAGCGCTAAGAAACTCGTACCGATCCACGACAAGATGAAAGAAGGCGACTGGACCCCTAGATACGAAGACGGAACGGGCAAAGGATTGAGAGATAAAACGCTGCTCATCCTCGGTTTTGGTGAGATAGGAAAAGAGATCGCGAGGATGGGAAACGCATTCAACATGGAAGTTAACGCTGTGAAGCGAACTCCTGGTAAAAGTGAACTGGTCAACGAACTAAAAACTAACGAACATCTACCCGAACAGTTGAGTGAAGCGGACTTCATAGTTTCCACGCTGCCGGAGACAGATGAAACTAGAGGGTATCTAAGTTTCGAAGAGTTCGAGCAGATGAAGGAAGGCGTGCATATAGTCAACGTGGGCCGAGGCCCGGTCATCGACGAGGAAGCTCTTTACGAGGCGTTAAAATCCGGAGAAGTCGAAGGTGCAGGGATAGACGTTTGGTGGAATTATCCTCCTGATAAAGAAGCTAGAACTGAAACTTTTCCTTCAAATTATCGTCTAGACGAATTCGAAAACGTGATTTTTAGCCCTCACCGTGCCACTCAGATCAAGGAAAGGGGCAAGTACAGGATAAAAAATCTAGCTGAAATCTTAGAATCTCTATCTGAGGGAGAAGAAGTCAACATCGTGGACGTTGAAAGAGGCTATTAAAATGTGAACTAGGACTCCAAATCGATATACCCCATATCTTCACTTTTCTTTTTCAAATCTCCCCACTCATCTATCTCTTCTAACGCTAGAGGATAAAGAAGATTGTTTTCTATAAACATGTGAAAATTCAATGTATAGATTATTTCCTCGATAGATTTTAGAGCTTCCAATTCGTTTTTTTCTAAATTCTGCAAGAATTCATCCATCTGGTCTATATATTCATCGATATAGCGATGTTCTTTTTCAAGTATCTCTATCCTTTTTTCGAAACCTTTATCCGCGAGCTCCGGGAAAAAGATTTCCTCCTCTCGCTTTTCATGGAATTGTATAAGTTTTAGATTATCTCGGAAGTTGTCGAACTGATCCATCATTTCTTCGTATTTTTTGGTTCTTATTTTGCTCGAAAAACCAAGTAGATTTTCCAAAAAATCGCTGATCTCTTTGTGCTCTAGGATCATCCTCTTAATAGGATGGTTCTCACCAAGCGTTTTCAGTAATTTACTGGTCTGGTCGTCTATTATCTCGTCGTATATCTGGCTTATCTCTTCTATCTCCAACCCATCCATACCTTCGCTTATCAGACGAAGTTCGGCTGAAGTCAGATCGATGGGGGTAGCGTTTTTCAGCTTTTCTATTCCTTCTTCTTTGCTGATTTTTTCCAAATAGATATCCTTCAGTATCTCGGATACTTTTTCCACATCCATGCATATCGCGTCCTTCTAATCTTCCGCTGTGATTACATCTACCGGACAGCTTTCTACCGCGTCTTTTACACATCCTATATCTGCAGGGGGATCCCCCTCGGAAGGATTATTTCCTCGATATTCGACTTTCACCTGTGCAACACCATTTTCGTCCATCACGAACACCTCCGGGCAGAGGGTGCTGCACATGCCACAACTTATGCATCCGTTTTGATCTATGCTGATCGAAGTCATATAATCATCACACCATCTCAGAGTTGATGTATCCTATTTGCTCATTCTCTTCTTTTATTTCGTCCCAGTCCTCTATGATTTCTAGAGCCAAAGGATAGAGTATCCTGTTCTCTTTGAAATTGTGGTCTCTCATCGAATAGAGAAGCTCGTCCCTATTTTTCACTATCATTTCACTATTTTCTTTCTCCTCTAACGAGAGGTTTCTTAATTTCACTATATCCCTCATCAGCTGTGAATGGCGTATTTTTATCAGCTTTACCATCCCGGCCACGCCTTTTTTGTTCTCACTCAGTTCGACGAGTCGCGGCAGCAGATTTTTTTCCTCTCTCGTCTCGTGTTTTTCTATCTCCATCATTTTCTCTGTTATATCTTTCAGCTGTTCTTCCACTTCTGAGGATATCTCTTCGTATTCGTTTATCTCCAGGTTTTCCAACATCCTAAACAGTTTTTCCATCTGCCTGTGCTCCATCAAAAAAATCCTTAGAGGATGCTTTGTTGGAAGGTCTTTCAACATGTTAGTTCGTCCTCTAGTAAGTCGATTTATTATATCCGCCAGGGGTTTAGCTTGTGATTCAGTGATGTTTCCGTCCATCATCAGAGACAACCTGGCGTGCCACATCTCCATGGGCTCTGCATCTTTACACTTTTCTAGAACCGCTTCCTCCGGAAGCTTGTCGTTGGCGTATTTCCTGAAGATCCTTTTCAACCTGTTGGTCTCCATTATAAGACCTCTAAAAACTATTCGTTGAAGTGAACGATTACTTCTTCGACATCCCATCTGGGCTCCAATTTTTCCTTTATGTCCTCTTTCACGGCGGAAGCGAATTGATGATCCTCTTCCAGATCGACTTCGATCGATATCTTTCCGTCCTCGACTTCGATATCGTGTATCAGATCAGTTTCTATCACATCAACGCCGGTCATAGGATTCATCACATGTTTTAACCGTTCCTTCACCACTTCAGCAGTGGTTTCCTTCTGCTCTTCTCCGATTCCGTGCCTCTCCTCGAAATTCCTGATAGCTTCCCTGAGGGCGTCTACGGCTAAAACGGAACAGTGTGTCTTTAGGTCCGGTAAACCGCCGAGTTCATCGGCCGCTTCCTGCCAAGTGATCTCTTTAGCCTCTTCTATAGTACTACCTTTCGCCATCTCGGTTATTATTGAACCGGTCGCTATATTCGAAGCGCATCCGTAGGATTTGAACTTAACATCTTTGATCTCTTGGGTATCTTCATCTACTCTCAAGAACAGTTCCACCATGTCTCCACAGGCCGGGCTACCTTCTTTAGCGTAACCGTCCGGATCCTCTATCGTTCCAACGTTCTTGGGATTTTGAAAGTATTCGATAACCTTTTCAGTATACGGCGCATTATCCATAATCATTCCTCCTCTTCATCTTTTTCTTCGCCCAACGGGCTTATATCTCTCAGATTTTGTATGATATCCGAAGTGGCCTCGACCACTTCTTCAACTTGATCTTCATCATTGAACCTTCCTAAAGTGAATCTTATCGAGCCGTGAGCTCTCTCGTGATCGCCTCCTATACCCAATATAACATGGCTCGCTTCTAGGGACTTGCTGAAACACGCCGAGCCGGTACTGACCGCGATACCTCTCATGTCTAGATGTAATGTGATAGATTCGCCCTCGACATAGTGAAAAGTCAGGTTAGCGTTTTGAGGCGTTCTTTTATCTTCAGGTCCGTTGAGGATTACATCAGAGATCTCTTCCTTCATACCTTCGATCAACTTGTCTCTCAGCTTTTCCAATCTCTTATTTTCTTCCTCGTCGATCAGTTCTACGGCTTTAGCGAAGCCGACCGCACCGGGTATATTTTCCACCCCGGCTCTCATGTTGTTTTCCTGAAAACCACCTTCCATCTGTTTTTCGATAGGTGTGCCTTCCCTGATATAAAGACCGCCGATACCTCTCGGACCGTGTATCGTATGGGCCGAAACGGTGATAAGGTCTACCGGGACCTCGCTCACATCTATCGGAACTCTACCGAATGTATGTGTCGCGTCGGTGTGATAAACGACATCGTTTTCATCGCATATCTCGGCTATCTTCTCTATGTCCTGAAGAGTCCCTATCTCCTGGTTTCCGTGCTGTATAGAAACTAGAATGGTGTCTTCATCGATCGCGTTTTTCAACTGCTCTAGGTCTACAAAGCCTTTTTCGTCCACGTCTAAATAGGTAACATCGAAGCCGTTTTTTTCCAGTTTCTGAGCCGTTTTTAGCACGGGAAAATCCTCGATATCTGAGATTATTATATGATCTCCCTCTTCAGAAAGTTCTTCAGTCACACCTTTAAGCGCTAGATTGCTGGATTCCGTCGCACAAGAAGTGAATATGAACTCTTCTTCTGATGCATTCAACTCGTTAGCGATAGTCTCCCTCGCGGCGTTTAGCGCTTCTTTCGCCTCTACACCCATGCTGTATGCGAAATCTGAAGTCGCGACCGCATAATTATCCAACATGTAAGGTTTCATCGCCTCGAATACTTCTTCGTCCAGTTCTGAGCTGGCCGAGTTATCCATATATATTATTTCATCCTGCATCTTTATCACCTATATGAAGAGCGTAACATCTGATTCTTTAGCTTCCTTAATATACGTACCGACTGCACAGTAATCGGTTATGACTTCATCTCTTAAATCTTCTTTGTCTATCCCCATTATATCCATGGTCATATCACAGGCTAAAATTTTACCGCCCAACTCGTTGAAATCTTCAAGCAAGTCGTCGAGCTCCCGAACGTTCGACTCTTCCAATTTTCTCTTCATCATCCATTTACCCATGCCGAAATAATTCATCCTGGACATCGGTCCTTTATCTAGACTGTCCTTTTTCAGCCTCTCCAACCCCCAGAAAGTGAAGTACATCGATACTTCCATTCCCATCGAAAGCGCTCCGGTTCCGAGTATCAAGGCACTGTATATCTTGTCGAATTCACCGCTGTGGATGATCAAGGTGGCCTTTTCTTGTTCAGACAAATCAATCCTCCTCCGGTATTTTTATCCTTATCTTCCATTTTTTCCCCTCCTCTTTCATATCTAGGAGTTCCAATCCAAGCTCATCGACAGCCATGGGAATTTCTTCTTTTGACTCGGGATGATCGCCGGACACCTCTATTATCTCGCCCGGTGAGGCTTTCCGTATCGCCTTTCTGGTCTCAACTAAAGGTACTGGACAAGTTTCTCCATGAACGTCGACATCTTTAATATTTGACATGATTATTCACTTCCTTCAACCAAAAGGAATGGAATAAACCCGTTATAACCTTTATGGGGAATAGTGAAATCTTTTTGTTCTTCACTAGACTCCGATTTCCGACCTTTAAAGATCATTTATTCAGGCTGAAAGAGCAGATATTAAATATCAGTAGGTTTTTTCGCCAAGATGCAAAGGACGGGCAAATATGACAGAACGTGCTGACGAAAAATTCGAAGAGTTTGAGGAAGAGGTATTTGATACATTTTTAGAGAGAAATCCTATAATGGCGACTCATCTGGGCAAACACGAATATGATGATCAATTACCTGACTTTACCAGAGAAAAGTATACTGAAGATATACAGATGATGAAAGATTGGTTGGAAGAATTAGAGGCTTTTGACGACGAGGAACTGAGCAGAGAGAACCGGTTGGCAAAAAAATTAGGTGTGCATATATTTGAACTCCGGTTGTTCAACTTGGAAAGACTAAAGCATTGGGAAAGAGCTCCACAGGCACCCAATATCATAGGTTCCTCCATTTTCCCTCTCCTGAAAAGAGAGTTCGCCCCTCTCGAAGAAAGATTAGATGATATTGTTTCAAGGATAAAAGAAATACCTGATATTATCGAGGATGAAAGATCGAGGATAGATGATCCGGTCGAATTGTGGATCGATATGGCCATCGAATCCGCGGAACAGTTACCGATGCTTTTCAAGCTCGTGCAGATGCTGGCGAAAAAGGAAGGTTATGACGAGGACCAGTTGAGCGAAATCAGCGATGCCATAGACGAAGCTGACGAAGCGTTGGACGAATACGTCAAATGGTTGAAGGATCTAAAAGTCAACGCCGATAACGATTACGCTATTGGTGAAGAAAAATTCGAGGAACTGCTCGATAAAAGAGAGATAGGTTATGAAGGGGAAGAAGTACTAGAGATCGGAGAAAAATTGTTGAAAGAATCAAAGGCTGACATGGAAAAATACGCCGAAAAGATAGACCCTGAAAAAGAGGTAGAAGAAGTTATAAATGAAGTTGAATCCGAAGTCCCTGACAGTTTCGAGGACGCCTTGGAGTGGTACGAAGAAGGGCTTGAAGACGCCAAGGAGTTCATCTTAGAGAACGATCTGGCAACTATCCCGGATAAAGAGGAGATAGAAGTCACGGAGACACCCGAATATATGAGAAATATCATACCCTTCGCAGCTTATCTTCCTCCCGCCAAATTCGACGAAATCAAAAAAGGTCTCTACATGGTGACCCCACCTGAAAACGAAGATAGATTGAATAATTACTCCTACTGGGATGTGAGAAATACTACTGTACATGAAGGATATCCCGGACATCATCTACAGACTTCGGCTTCAGTAGAAAATGATGACGTGTTCCGAATATTCTCAAACGCCGTTGAGACTGTAGAGGGATGGGCTCATTACTGCGAGGAGATGATGAAAGAGCACGGTTTTGATGACACTCCGGAAGCCAGATTGATCCAGTCGAAAGATATCGTTTGGAGAGCCGCCCGGATAATAGTCGATGTAAAGCTCAGTACGGGTAAGATGTCCTTCGACGAGGCCGTGGAATTCATGGTGGATAACGTCGGTATGGACGAGAAGGACGCGGAAAAAGAAGTTAGAAGATACACTCAAAACCCTGCATATCAGCTCAGCTATCTCTTAGGGAAAAAGATGATCAAAGAGTTGAAAGAAGAGGTCAAAGAAAGGATGGGAGACGATTTCACCGAGAGATTCTTCCACGACATCATACTCTATGCGGGAAGCGTTCCGATGAAATACTTGAGGCAGATATTTGATCACAAGATCGAGAATGCATGACGAAGATTCTTCAAATCGGAGTAAAAAAACGAAGGTCCACGCTCAGGATCTACTCGTGAGATACGGCTCTACTATCGCACTTGATTCATTTTCTGCGAGAATACCCGAGGGGATAACCGGTCTACTCGGCCCCAACGGGGCGGGTAAAACCACCTTTATAAAGACCCTTCTGGGTCAAATCCAACCAGAGAATGGAAAGATCGTATTCGAGGATAAGGAGATCGAATTGAAATCGGTGAAAACCAATCAGAATATCGGTTATATGCCCGAATCCGAATGTCTTATTGATGATATGAAAGGATTCGAACTGGTTTCTTATATGGGCCGGCTTTCGGGGCTTACTGAAGATGATTCTCTACAGAGAGCTCATAAGATTTTGGATTTTGTAAGTCTCGGCGAGGAAAGGTATAGGAAGATCTCCTCCTATTCTACAGGGATGAAACAGAGAGTTAAGCTCGCACAAGCGATCGTCCACGATCCCGATCTGATTCTCCTTGATGAACCGACGAACGGTATGGACCCAGACGGAAAAAATGAAATGCTCGAGCTGATAGAAGAGATCGCTAGTTCAAACAAAACGGTTCTCATCTCTTCTCATATCCTTCACGAAGTCGAAGAGGTGGGGGAGAACGTGGTAATAATAAACGATGGTAAAAAGGTGAGGAGCGGTCCAATCGATGACCTAATGGGGTCAGAGGACGGAAGATATAAGATAGAAACAAGAGCTTCTGAAGACAAGCTGAAAAGATTCAAAAATGAATTAGAGAAAAATTTTGACATCGTAAAAACAAGAGGAAAAAAAGACAAACTCACTGCAGTAGTAAGAGATGTGGATAAAACCGAGAAAATATTCAAAATAGCCGAAAAGAGTAATATCCAAATTCGATACCTGAGACCAGATTTCATGACTTTGGAAGATTTTTTCCTCGAGTCTTTTTCTGGGGGTGATGAATCTGGAACTTGATTCCTTAAGTTCTGATCTTTCTAAAGAGGAAAATCTGTTGAAGGGGAAAAGATTTTTCATTATACTGGAAAAAACGTTTAGAAAAAAATTAAAATCTAAATCTATCTGGGTTTTACTCATTTTAGGCTCTTTCGTGGTTCATCTATTTCCGATATTATCTTCGTTTTTGTTACCGACTGAAAAGTTGACTGCGGAGATGATGGTGAAGGGCGAAGGTATGCTCCTTGGAGGATACCTTGACAGCATGATATTTTTTATATTTACTATTTTATTCGCCGCGGTAGTCTCTTCAGATTTGATCTCTAAGGATATCAAGGATAATTCTTTGGTCCTCTATTTCTCTAGACCGGTAAAAGTCAGGGATTATATTACAGGAAAGTTCGGCGCGGCTTTGGGCGTTATGACACTATTTTGTCTCTTACCCCCGGTGATTTACTGCTTATCGGTGATTGCCACGCAGACCGGTTCTGTATACGCCGATAGTCTAGAGGTCTTGGGATCGACCGTGATCGCCGGGTTTTTTACTTCTTTCATATTTCTTCCATACGCTCTCTTACTTTCTTCGCTTACTAAAAGAAAATCGTATTCTGGTGTGGGAACCTTCATGAGTTTCTTCGTACTAACCATCATCAGTCAGTTATTTGCAGACTTTCACTCTAATTGGAAACTCGTTTCTCCTTCTAATCTACTCTCCTATTCTTTGAAGTTGATCTATGGATTCACCCTTCCCGCGGATATCGACTCCGCTCTTTTTTATAGTGCCGTTATCCTGCTCGTTCTCGCTCCACTGGTTGGACTGTTCTACAGGGTAAGTCGTAAACGGGTGAAAAAATGAGCGGTCCGATTGTCAACGCCGAAGATCTATCTAAATGGTATGGAGAGGTCATCGGGTTAAACGATTTGAACCTGGAGATCAGCGAGGGTATCACTGGCATCGTTGGTCCTAACGGTGCGGGGAAAAGCACCTTTTTCAAGCTCGCCATGGGCATGATAAAACCGAACAAAGGGGATATATTTGTCATGGGGGAAGATCCCTGGCAAAATAAACACCTGATGGAAAAGATCGGTTTTTGTCCCGATTACGACAGTTTGTCAGATTATTCCGACGGTATCCACTTTTTAAGGTATGTTGGAAAACTACACGGCATCAAAGGAAAAGAGCTGAAAAAGAAAATCAAAAGAACAGTTCGTCGAGTGAACGCTGAAGATTTTGTGGAAAGAGAAATAAAAGAATACAGTAAAGGCATGAGACAGCGGCTCAAATTGGCTGGGGCACTGATACACGATCCAGATCTCTTGTTTCTAGATGAACCTCTGAGTGGAGCTGACCCAAAGACCCGCAAGGATCTGATAGGGGTGATCGGGGACCTAGCTGAGAAAAGAGGTCACAATGTATTGGTCAGCTCTCACGTGCTCAGCGAAATCGAAAGGATGACTGATAAAATAGTGTTGATCTATAAGGGAACCGTACTTGCTTCAGGAGAAATCACGGAGATCAGAGATCTGATGGACGAACACCCGCATCAGGTAGTGATCGAGGGGGAAAATAAATTGGGTTTGGCAAAGCGATTATTGGAACGAGATTACGTGGTTTCGGTCGGTTTTGAGGATAACAGGAGAAGGTTGGTTATAGAGACCCAGGAACCGAGGGATTTTTTCAGCGAGGTATCTTCGATGATAAATGAATCAGAAATTGAAGTTTTTGAGATGTACAGTAGAGATGACGACCTACAGGCCGTTTTCGACTATCTGGTAGGTGATGAAAGATGAGAAGACAGGAAAGCCTTTCAGCTCTATTCGTACTGGTCAAAAACTTGATCCAAAAAACCGTTTTTAATCGAAAGTTCTTGCTGGTTATCTGCCTGATGATATTCGTTTCGGCAGTGATGGGTTACTCTACAACTCAGGATATAGATAGGTTGGAACTGGGGAGTACGATCTTAGATATACTTGTGATCTCATTTTTCCTACCGATTGTCACGATGATATTTGGGTCTTCTGTACTTAGAGATGAGATAGACGACAAGAGCATAACTCAAGTTTTGGCCTCCCCACTCAGTAGAGTAAAGATTTTTCTTGCGTTCTATATTTCTACAGTTCTAGTATCGATATTTTCCATGTGGCTCATAGTCACCTCTGGATCTTTCACGTATTTTGGACTAACGAGCATAGATTCCGATGCTTTACACATCTATTTAAACATAGGTATCCTAACCACGATAGGATGTTTTGTTTACTCTTCTCTTTTCTTCTTCGTTAGTGTTCTTATCAGAAGAGCTATCTACTTCGGTCTTTTTTATATCTTCGTCTGGGAAGGTTTTATCGGGACTTTACCCGGCAATATCAAGCTGTTGTCGATAAGGCACTACTTGAGAAGTATAGAAAAAGAATGGGTCTCTTACGGCCCCGCTGCTGCTTATTATGATGCCTCCGAGCTTGTCTTATCGTTTGAAGTCTTAGTCTTAGTTACAGCTGTCCTTTTAACCGCTGGAGCTTTCCTTTTCAGAAAAAAAGAATTTCCGTGATCACTTTTGAACCAATTCGTCTGCGGTCACCAGTGGGATCAGATCCACATCGACCTCGTTAAGTTTCTCTTCCGAACCCTCTTTTCTGTCCACCACGACTAGAACTTTGTCGACTTCGGCTCCGGCTTCTCTCAGCACTTTCACCGTTTCGACTGCAGAGCCTCCGGTTGTGGTAACATCCTCGACCACCGTCACTGTATCCCCTTCTTCTAGGGTTCCTTCTATCCTTTCTCCGGTACCGTGACCTTTGCTTTTCTTCCTGACCATCAAGAAAGGCAATCCAGTTTCTAACGAGAGAGCGGAGGCAAGCGGAACAGCCCCGAGCTCCATACCCGCTATCTTGTCCCCCTCGACTTTTTCTGCCATCTCTGAGGCGATCTTCTCAAGTATTTTAGGCCGAGTACTGGCAAGTTTTATGTCCACGTAATAATTACTTTTCTTCCCGGAGGTGAGGGTAAATTCACCGTACTTGATCGCTCCACAATCTTCTAACATTTCCTTCAACATCTTATTCACCATGGTTCATCTTTCATATCTAATTTATATCCGATTATGTTAACCGCGCGGTGTAAGAAAGGTACACCGACTATTATAATTAACGTACCGAGCCAACCGCTCCCTTCAAAAAAGACTCTGTAAAACCATCTGGGATTCACTATCCCAGCTAATAGAAAAGCCCCGATTATAAAATCGTATTTATCCATGAGAGGCGATCTGCCCCCTCGAGAGATGTTTTTTCTTCTTTTGATAAAGCTGGCCGCTATATCTCCAAAGAGCGCTCCGAAAGATAGTGAGAAAACTATTACAACAGCTTTTAGAGAAGAAGGATACAGCGAAAGGAAAGGTTCCAAAACGAAGTAAAGAATGATTCCCACGATCCCGGCGGATACACCCCCTCCGAAAAGGCCTCGCCACGTTTTCCCGTCGCCTAATATTCTCTTACCTTTCCAACTTTCACCTTGATCTATAGGTGGTCCTCCACCGAATACAACGGCTAAAGAATTTGCGATCATGGCCGGGATGAAGGCAATTATCGCTACAACGGGATCTAACATGAGTAGACCTACATCCTTTTTATTTGAATTGATGAGATACTTCCATCACGGTCTCCAATCTATTCTTCACTTTTTGTATCGAAGCATCCCATAATTTTTCTCCCTTTTCTTTACTAGCTTTCGACGCATCACCTATAACACCGGTTTCAGTTAGATCGTGAGTGTGCCAGGAATAGAAAAATTCAGGTTCGTGATCGAATTCCATCTTTTCGTCGGGGAAATCATATTCTTTTTTGGGTATCGTCCTTTCGTCCACTTTTTCCTCTCTATTGGCGAGTACAAGTGACGTCTCGAATTCTCCGGCATGTACGTCGTTAGCGCTTTCTACGATTTTTTCTTTTTCTAGATACACACTCTCGAAAGAATCGACGAAAACCGCCATGCCAGTTTCTTTCTTCAATTTTCTCGCCGCTGTTTTCAGCGCCGAGTCGTTACCGCCGTGGCCGTTATAGATGTAAAGTTTGAAAAAACCGTGCTGAAGTACGGATCTACCTATCTCGACCACCATATCTTCAACGGTATCCGAGCTTAGCGTGACTGTCCCCGGAAAGGACATGTGGTGATCGCTCACTCCGTAAGGAATCGTCGGCAGGATGGGTGGTTTTGCAGAGTCGAGTTCTTCCACCGCTTTTTCTACCAGATATCCCGCATCGTAAGAGTCCGTATCAAGTGGAAGATGCGGTCCGTGCTGTTCGAGACTTCCTACCGGGAGGATCGCCGTATCGACCATTTCTGATCTCTGGTCAAGTTCCCATCGGTTCATCTCTCCCCATTTTATTTTTTCTGCCATGGCTCGATATCTTCTTCATATTTTTACTTTTTTGGGTTATTTTCTCTATATCTCAGGTCGATTTTGGATAATCTTTTATCCTTAACTTTCATATGTTGTAACATGGAGACCCCTAGAGATATACTCAACGAGCTGAAATGGAGATATAAAAGATCGCTGGAGAAAGCGGATATATATTATGTCCATCGCGGCGCACCCGGAGATTTTAGGATCATGGACGGGAAGGAAGTCGAAGAATTGAATCGGTCTTTCATAAAGTTCAGTGAAGGTCATATCCCTTACCATAGAGTTTTCAAAATCGAATACGATGGGGGGGGTCATCTTCGAAAGAGAGAGGAAGTGATCTTAACCAGATTTTGATACTGGATCAACTTTGAATGTGATATAATATGTACTCAAAAAATTTGTTTGAAATTTAAACAAAAACTTTATGTACGTCTGCACGTGTATGCATATTACTGTAGGTTTTCCTCAATGTTGGATAAAGAAACGGTTACGGCCCAATCATGCGTCCAAAAAGCGGAGAATAAAGAGGAATTATTTTTGAATTGTGTTAACAAGGCCAAAAAATACGTTGAAGACGATGAAATAGAGGAATGTTTTGAGAGAGTGAGTCAATTAAATAGTGTATTGAAAGACTGATTTGATTAGATGACTATTTGTTGATTTAAGGAATTTTTATACTCATTTTTGACTAAAAAATCTACAGATCATAGTTTTCCTTCCATACAGCTTTTAATCCTTGAAGGACTACTTCGTTACCCAAATCACTTTTTTCGATCGTAGGGGTCTGGTAGAGAGTCCTTTTCTTTATTTTTTCTATACCTCTCTCGACGATAAGATCGAACTGATTTAATCCTATAGAGCCGCCTATCGAGATATGTCCCGGATCGTAGACGTGTATAAGATCGATCAGAGCTGTGACGTTGTATTCTAAGATCTTGTCTATGACAGGTTGTAGTTCTTGATCGCCATCTCTGTATCTCTTGAAAAGTTCCTCCGCACTATCGATGTCTTTATCTACTATCTCTTTCACCATCTTAGGGAGATTTTTGCCTCCACAGAGAGCTTCCCAGTGGCCGGTTCCGCCGCATCCGCATCTACCTACATCATCTAGTTTGATGTGGCCCACCTCGGCGAAATTGTAAGTTTCTCCTTTCATCAATGAGCCGTCTATTACGGCTCCGGCTCCTATACCAGTGCTTAAAGTGATATATAGAAGATTTTTCGTGGAGACGTTTCCATACTCGTATTCTCCGACGACTCCGGCGTGACAGTCGTTCATTATCGTGACATCGCCGAAGTTGTTTTCAAACGGTTTCAATATCTGGATTTTTTCATCCGGAAGGTTCGGAGGATAGATCAAGCCCTTTTCTCTGTCCAAAGGACCGGCGGTGGCTATGAGGACTCTATCGATATCGTTTTCATTTTTCAATAGATCCGATTCACTTTCTAGATTATCCAAAAAGTATCTGGAATCGTACCGCTTTTTGCTCTTGAAATCTCCGTCTAGAATACCCACTAAAACTTTAGTTGCACCAATATCCACGCAGAGAATGCTCATATGGATTTATCGCACTCGTAAAATTAGAATTTTTGGTTTATGAAAGAAAAATCAGATCACTCTTTACATTCGATATTCTTCAGCTTTTCGATATAATGGTCGCTGAGTTCGTGTTCTCTCGCTCCGGAGATTATAGTGTCCATGTATTCCTCTGAAGGTTTAAGATTGACTTTCAACTTATGCTCGATAGAACGATTTACCACGTAGGTCAGAACGGTTCTCCATCCATCTTCCATCTTGACCGGTATATACTGTTTCCTGTACATCCCCACTTCCATATCATCCTTCAGATTTCTTCCTTCGTAATGATCCAGCTGCCTAACGGATTCTCTGTCTATCCGGTACACCACTCCTTCGACTATCTCATCTTTACTCGGCAGGATATCTCCTACTCCACCACCCCAGGAATCGGAATAAATCGTGAAAGCGAGATTCCACTCCGGCAGTTTTACTTTCTGTGAACTTTTTATCGAGACGCCTCTCTCTTTCAACTGATCAGTATTCAGATTGCTACCGTAGGCAAAATATTCTATCCGATTCATCGGAGGTGGATGAGGTCCTCCTTTAATATTTTTTTAGGGTATCTATCTCGATTGAGTTCGAGTTTTGAACAAAATGCCTCTTTCAGGGACAGGTCTTATTAAGGTAACGTTTCTAACTGTAAGCGATGAAAATAATTCATCAGGATAAAAGAGAAGGGAAAATAAAGATCCGCATCGATAATTTGGATGATCTTTGGCATCTTAAAAATGTTCTGAATCCGGGCGACGTGGTCTCGGCTATCACTTTCAGGAGGGAGGAAACAAAACGGGACAAGATACGTTCGGAGAGAGGCGAGAAGAAGAAGATGAGGTTGGACATCGAGGTAGAGAAGATAGAATTTCACGAATTTACCGACAGATTGAGAGTTTTGGGAGTAATAATCGAGGGGCCACAGGACCACGGTTCCTATCACACGTTGAATCTTACAGACGGTGACGAATTAACGATCATAAAGGAATGGAAGGACCACGAACTCGATAGGCTGCAGGAAGCTGTCGAACGAAGCGAGGAACCCCTTATAACCTTTGTAGCGCTGGAAGAAGACGAAGCTACCATAGCGATAATGAGGCAGTACGGCGTTAAAGAGATGGCCACGCTAAAACCGAACCGGGGAGGGAAGATGTACGATTCTGAAGAGATGACTAGAGAGGACTTTTTCGAGATGATAGTTGAGAAATTAGAAACTATAATAGATCCAGGTGAACCTCTAGTCATGTTGGGTCCCGGATTCACGAAAGAAGATTTTTTCGAATACTGCAAACGTCACCATTCCGACCTGGTAGAGCACGCAGAGGTCGTTCCGGCGGGTGAAGGAGGCCTGACAGGAGTTCACGAAGTTCTGAAGAAGGGGCGTGAAAGAGAGACGCTAGATGGACAGAGGATGTCTTATGAGACTGAAAAGGTAGAAGAACTGCTGAGAGAGATCAAGAGCGAAGGCGCCTATTCCTACGGACCTAAAAATGTAGAAAAAGCCGTTAAAATCGGGGCCGTCGATACTCTCCTGATTCTAGATACGAAGGTTAGAGAAGAAGAAGGTGAGAAATTGATGCAGAAAACGGAGGAACTCGGAGGCGAAGTTATAGTGATAAGCAGCACTCACGAGGGCGGAGAGAAATTGGAAGCCTTAGGCGGAGTAGGAGCGATTTTGAGATATAAGATAGAGTAATAGTTTTTTTATCCATATATGCCGATATGTCTTTCTTTTTCTGGACCGTTTTAAGACCCGCACCTCTTGATATGCATCCCTGAGAATTATCTAGAACCGAAACCCCAAACTAATTATACTTTCAGTAACTCATCTTAGATTGGATATTAGGATGTGAAAATATGAGTGAAAAATGGCCTTCAGAACCCGTAAAGGTAACGGATGATAGTTTTGGAGAGTTCGTTGAAGAACACGACGTGGCGCTGGTCGACTTTTGGGCCGAATGGTGCGGTCCATGCAAAAGATTAGAACCCATAATCGAAGAGCTGGCCGAAGAGATGCAGGGAGATGTAGCTTTCGGTAAGATGGATGTCGATGAAAATAACGAGAAACCTTCTGAATTTGGAGTGTCTTCCATACCCACTATGGCTATATTCAAAGACGGTGAAGCAGTAGATAAGATGATAGGTGCGCTGCCTAAGGAGGAAATCAAGGGCAAGTTGAACGAACATCTTTAAAAAAATTTGCCTATTAAGATAAACAAAACCGAAATCTACTTAATATTTTATTCTTTTACCTTAAACGGTGGATGGAATGACCGTAAAAGTAGGAGTAAATGGTTATGGAACCGTCGGGAAGAGAGTCGCCGACGCGGTAGATCAGCAGAACGATATGGAGTTGGTCGGCGTTGCGAAGAGGAGTCCCACTTACGAAGCCGAGATGGCTGTAGAGAAGGGCTATCCCTTCTATGCATCTTCAGATAAGTACTTGGATGGTTTTGAAGAAAAGGATATCCCTATAGAGGGTATGCTCGAAGACCTTCTCGACGAAGCCGAGATAATAATAGACGGCACACCGAAAAGGTCCGGTTATAAATCCGTTTATGAGGAAGCCGGGGTAAAAGCCATATGGCAAGGTGGCGAAGATCACGAACTCACCGGGTTGTCATTCAATTCCTTAGCTAATTACGAGGATGCTTTAGGGGCGGATTACTTGAGAGTTGTGTCTTGCAATACTACTGGTCTGCTTAGGACGCTATATCCGCTTTACCGTGATATCGGTATAGAGGACTGCAAAGCGGTTATGATCAGAAGAGGGGCCGATCCCTGGGATACATCGAGAGGTCCTATCAATTCGATAAATCCGGTCTTAGATATACCATCTCATCACGGTCCCGATGTACAGAGCGTGGTTCCGGAGATAAATATTCATACTACAGCTGTAAAGGTACCCACGACGATTATGCATCTTCACAGCAATATTGTGGAACTCGAAGAGGATATCGATACCGACGAGGTCATCGATATTTGGGAGGAGACACCGCGTGTGAAATTCTTCAAAGCCTCTCAGGGCGTCGATACCACCGCGAAAGTCATGGAATTCGCCAGGGATAGGAGCAATTCCAGAGGAGACCTGAACGAGATCGCAGTTTGGGACGATGCTATTAAAGTTGAAGACTCTACATTGTATTATTATCAGGCCATACACCAGGAAAGCGATATCGTCCCCGAAAATATAGACGCGATCCGTGCGATGACCGGATTGGAAGAATATCCTAAGAAAAGTATACAAAGGACCAACAAATCCATGGGAATAGAGTAGTGAGATATATGCTGGTTTGCCCGTTAGACTATCGTTACGGTAGAAAGGAGATGAAGTCTGTTTTCAGTAAAGAAAACAAAACGGATAAGCTGTTGAAAGTTGAAGCGGCATTGGCTAGAGCGCATTCAAAACTTGGAAACGTGCCCGAAGAATCTGCCGAAACGATCACCGAGAACGCTACGACCGAGATCGTCGACTGGGAAGAAGTCGAGAGGGTCGAAAAAGAGGAAACTAAGCACGACATCATGGCCCTCGTGAAGGTCCTCGGAAGACACTGCGGTGATGCGGAAAAATACATCCACCTAGGAGCTACCTCCAACGACATAATAGATACCGGCATGGCTTTACAGCTCAAAGAAGCCATAGGAATATTAGAGAAAGATCTTCGAGAATTGAATTCTACGCTCTCCGAGAGAGCTAAAGAGCATAAAGATACAGTCATGATAGGTAGGACTCACGGTCAGCACGCTATACCGATGACATTCGGATTGAAGATGGCGGTCTACGCTTCCGAGATTCAGAGGCATATAGAGAGGTTGGAAGAAGCAAAAGACAGAGTTCTTGTCGGGAAGATGAGCGGTGCAGTCGGTACCGGAGCCGCTTTCGGTGATGACGCGGAAGATATCCAGCAGCTGGTGATGGATGATCTAGGATTGAATGTAGACAAAGCTACCGGCCAAATAGTGGGCAGAGACAGGTACGCGGAACTCGTATCATTAGCCGCAAACGTTTCAGCTTCACTTCAGAAGTTTTCACTAGAGGTTCGAAATCTTCAGCGACCCGAAATAATGGAGGCGGCGGAATCTTTCGAGACGGAAAAACAGGTAGGAAGTTCTACCATGGCCCATAAAAAGAATCCTATTCTAGCCGAAAACATATGCGGTTTGGCTAAAACTCTCAGAGGTTTCGTAACGCCTACCTATCAGAACAACATCTTGTGGCACGAACGAGATCTGACCAACTCATCTTCGGAGAGGATCACTGTAGCTCATGTTCTCGTACTTTTAGATGACATATTGAGCAAGAGTGAAACATTGTTCAGGAACCTCGAAGTTTTCCCAGAGAATATGATGGAAAATATAGAGATGAGCGACGGCCTGGTCATGGCGGAAGCGGCTATGATCCATCTGACCGAAAAGGGAATGAGCAGACAGGAAGCCCACGAGATAATGCGAGAATCCTCGATGAAAGCTAGAGCTGAAGAGAAACCACTTAAGGAGGTCCTATCTGAGAAAGAAGAGGTCATGGAAGCCACTAGTGAAAAAGAGCTAGAGATCGTATTCGATCCCGAAGAATACGTGGGCAGGTCGGCGGAGATCGTCGAAGAGATTGTGGATCAAGAAGATTGATCCCCATCATCACCCATCTCTTTTTCTTCTGGGGTTTTACCCGATTCTTCCTTTTCTTCAGTTTTCTTCTTTCTTTTCGCTCTAGACTTCAATCTTAGTCTCTTGTAAAGCAGTATCTCGATGGTTGTGGCGGCGAAAAGCTGTTTTTTATAAAAGTTGAGATCTTGATCTCTCTTCAATTGGGCGTTTATCTGCACTCTCAAAAGTGCCTTTCTCAATTCTTTAGTTTTTTCTAATTCCAATATCTTTGAAACCAGGAACGGTAGCTCGTCGGGTCTCTCGATGGCTTGTGCGACAGGGAGCCATTCCTCTTTCAGTTCCTCCGCACCTTTTTCTCCCATCAAGATCTCTATCGTCTTTTTGGATAATTCTTTACCTTTTATCGTGATTTTTGATGAATTTTTTGCTTCTTCGACCATCGATTATCCACTTAACTGCATTTGTTTTCCACCATAATTTACTTTTTCCCGATTTTCAAGGTAAAATTCACCCGTTTTGAGTATACCGCTCATACCGCTCGTCCGCTTTTGTTTATGTACTCTATCATCATTGGAACTCAATTTTATCGATCATCATTTTCAAAGAGATTAAAAAAAGAAAAATGGTTTTTGGAATGATAAGGTTTTACTCTTCTTCTTCCTTGTCTTCTTCTCTCCAAGTTCCGACGTCGGTATCTTCTATTTCTGTCTCTTCAATTTCGTCTTCTCCGAGTTCTCCCTTGACATCTTCAAGCACTTCTTTAGCGTCTTTTTCGGCCTCTTTTTTGACTTCCTTCCTATCCTTGTCTCCTTCTTCCTTGACTTTCTTCTCAATCTGGTCTATCTTCTCTTTCATCTCTGACCTTCCAGGTATCTCTCCTAAGATATCATCGGCTTTACCGACTATGTCTTCTAGTGAATCTATATCGGTGGGCTCTCTACTCGGTACTTGTCTTGAGGCACCTAGGTAATTCGAAGCGCCTTCCATCAATTTGGTGACTTCGAATGGGAAGAGTATCTTCGTAGCTTCTCCGTCGGACATGTTCTTGAGAGTGTCTAGAGAGAGATAAGTCAATGCCTTCTCGTCCAACGTATTCGCGCCGAGAGAAAGAACTCTTAAGCGCTGGCCTTCACCCTGTGCTTCCAATATCTTTTTCATCCTCGTACCTTCGGCGTTCAGTATTCTACTCTGTCTCTTACCTTCCGCGTTAAGTATCTTGGATCTCCTGTTACCTTCAGCTTCTAAGATCGCCGAACGTTTTTTACCGTCAGCTCTCAATATAGCGGCTCTTCTTTCTCTTTCCGCCGCGGTCTGTTCTTCCATCGCATCCTTCACTTGAGCAACTGGATCAACTTCTCTGATCTCTACCGATTCTACTCTGACTCCCCATGCATCAGTAGCCTCATCTAACACTTCTCTCAAATGGGTGTTGATCCTTTCCCTATTGTAAAGTATCTCGTCCAGTTCCATATCACCTATTACCGATCTCAACGTCGTCTGGGCAAGGTTGATCGTCGCGGCTTTGTAGTTTGTCACTTCAAAGTAGGCTTTCTCGACGTCTACCACCTTGATATAGATTATAGCGTCGACGTTAGTCGGCGAATTGTCCTTAGTGATCACTTCCTGTCTGGGGACGTCTAGTACTTGAGTACGAAGATCTATCTTGATAACGTTGGAGATGAACGGATGAACGATATTGACACCCGGTTCCAATGTCCTTCTGAAGTTACCAAGTACTATCCATATACCCTGTTCATACGGTTGGATGATCCAAAAAGCGGTTCTACCCGCGACGACGGCAAAGATGATAACGATTATCACCAATGCCACTATCCATCCAATCGATCCTCCAGCTACCTGCAATCCCAAAGCTTCTAACATATTTTCACCATATCAAATTTTTCTATTTTTTTAATTTCTTTTTTCTGTTCTTTTAACAACCAAGTGTACGCCTTTTGCCTCGGTTATCACGACTTTTTCTCCTTCTTCTATCTCCTCGTCGGCCGTTGCGCTCCATAATTCGTTATTGACCTTTACTTTCCCACTGATATTATCCGGATGTACCTTCTTGACCACCTGACCCTTTTGATCCCTTAAGGAGGTGGTCATAGTAGTAGTCGGTTTCGACGGAGGAGATATGTACTGATAATACCTCATCGAAAGAAACATTAGCGGTAGAACAACTATCGCTACAGCAAGGGGTGTCCAAACAGTGAACAATAATCCCGGAAAAGCTAAAGCGATAAATCCCAAGGTAACTAAAACCCCTCCCGGAATAGCGATAAAGAATCCAGGATCTGTAGCTTCGAGTACGAACAATATTATTCCTGCCGCTATCAGAGCTATACCGTATATCTCCATCAAATCATATAATCTCTCCGAACTATTTTTATTTTTTGCATAATAAACCTATAAAATAATTTAAGAAGGTTAAATTAATGGAAAATACAGGATTAAAAAAAGAGAAAAAGTTCTTAGGAGGTTTTCAATCTAGCTACTTTCTATCCTCGGTGCTAAAAGATACCTCACGTTTCCGCTGCCCTCGGCGAAACCGAACTGTATCTTGATCGGGTAATCCGCACCCAATTCTATGTCCAACATGGCATTTTTCGAAACGCACTTAACCATGTCCGAGAAATAATCTAGCGCGAAAAGTGATTTGACCTCTTCGTTCGCCGTCAATTCTTCTAGGTCATCTTCACCCAGAGACATCTTAACCGAGTTTTCATCCTCTTCAGAAAATATCTCGAAACCGTCTGGATTTGCGGTGATAGAGATATGATCGGAAATATTTTCGGAGGCTTTAACGCCGTTCAAGAGGTGTTCACCTTTTATCCTCATGCTTATGGGAAGGTCCAAACTTGGAACGTTGGGATCCGTCATCCCGGCGGTATCGAGCAGAGGCATCTTTTGAGTAATATTGTTAACTTCCATATTCAACCTATTATCCTCTTCGTCATGACTGAGATAGATCATATCTCCGGAACCCGACAATTTGAGAAATTTCTCTACTTTATTCAGGTTGATGCCCAACTCAGTCTGTTCCGCCTCGAAACTTTCGAACCCATCGCTATCTAAGCTCAAGTCTACCATAGCTACGTGAGCGGGGTCTACAGCTTTCAAAGATAATCCGTCCTCGTCGAGATTGATCTTCACTTCGTCCACAATAGTTCCGACTATCTCGACCAACTCTTTTAACACATCTGACTTGATTTCAGCGTTTAACATGATAATCCCCTTGAAATTAAATCTTAATCTGTATGCAAATAATGGGATTGAGATATAAGAGTTATGGTTAAAATGGCTATATTCAAGATAATATCTGCTTAATTATGGGGAAATTATTAAAATCATCTCGGTTGGATATCTAAATATGGAGAAACTAAAAGGCATAGACCTAGAAGGTAAAAAAATTCTCGATGCGGGTACGGGCGCCTGCGGTATGACAAAATACCTTGAAAAGAATGACGCGGACGTCCTTTCAATCGATATCGATAAGGAATACTTGAAAGAGTGTCGTGAGCAGACAGAAACTGCACAATTTTTGAGAGCAGATCTATCCGATTTGAAATCTTTAAATCCCAAAAGTTTTGATTATATTGTCTGTAATTTTTTAGTCAGTGCTCTCTCTGAAAATAAAGATATCATAATAACCTCGGTTTTCCGTGAATTTGAAAGGATCCTTAAAGAGAAAGGGGTCTTGATAATAATTGACTACTACCCATTCAAAGAGGAAAGCTCTTCGGCTCCTCTAGATCGATCACATATCGAACTTTGGAGATTAGAGAATGCGGTCGCCGAGCTACTCGGCGAGGGTCATCTTGAAGAGTTCCATCCTGAGGTTCTAGAGAAAGAGCTCGAATCTTTAGATTTTCAAAATATTGAGACTTTCAACTTATTGGAACCCGTCCCTTGGCCTCCGGATCTGCTAAGAGAGCACGAAACATTGATTAAAGAAAAGATAGACGAAATAGAGTCGGATCAGCTCCAGAAATCATTGAAGAAAGAGCTGGGAGATATAATGGATTCTACGGAAGATAGAAAAGTCGAGTCCGGCGCGATATACGAATTGAGAGCGAGAAAATAGATCACTCTCTCAATTTTCCGAAGGTCGTCACTCTCTCCGCTAGAGCGTTGTGCTTATGGATGGATTCTTCGCTCTCACTTTTGACTTCTACGTGAGTGGAGTCTGGGAAATCATCGTATCTCTCCAATATCTTGGATAGGATCTCTCTTACTACGTCTTCTACGAATTTTGGATTCTCGTGCGCCTGCATCACGACCTCGGCTTCATCCTCTCTTTTTAGGATCTCGTGGGTCGGTGAAGAGAGCGAATCTTCTACTAGGCCGATCAGATCATTTACTTCCACTTCTTTTCCCTGCGGCACCTCAACCATAACCGTGGATTCGTTCCTCTGGTTATGAGTAATGACTGGCATCTCATCCAACTCGTCGCTTACCGAGTCGTATTTCTCTTTGAATTTCTCTCGAACACCTTCCATAGCACACGGGCAAGTGTTGAGTCCGACTACTTTTACTCCGATGTATTTCCTGGTTTTATCGTCTCTCTTGCCTTCAGCTTTAGCTCTTATCTGGTAATTCTCTAGACTGGTTCTTCCCTTTGGTGACTTTTTTTCTAAAAAATAATCTCCCTTTATATCGACTTCAGAATAAGAAGCGTATTCATGCTTTTCCAGCAGAATATCGCACATGTGAGATGCAAGGTTCTCTAGACCCTCTACCGGTTCTCTCACCGTCTTATCGACGATTTCTCCAGTCACTTCAACGTTTCTAGACATGTGAGAACCTTTCTGATCCGACGGCAAGTCCACATATATATCTATAGTTGCATTGAGCGTTACTTTTCCCCAGGGCCTCTTGACCACGATGGGTTTTTTTACACCCGTAACTCCCACTCTAGTCAATTTGAAGCGCTTTTCTGCCAATTGACTTTGAACATCGGTTGAACCGCTCATATGAGTTGATTCTAGTAGATAATTAATAAAAACTTCGGTTCAATTTTAGGGATAATAACCCCGTTATTTATATACGTCTTTTATTCTTGCTTGTACACTAAAGGATATATTGAGGTCATAACCATGCCAGAAAAAGAAGAAGTCGTGGAAAGGCTAAAAACGGTGATGGATCCCGAGACAGGTACGGATGTTTATTCTATGGGTTTGGTATCAGATTTAGAAGCAGGAGAAGATAAGGTCAGTCTTACGTTCACTCCTAGCAGTCCTTTCTGTCCTATGGGAGTCCAACTCGCGGTCAAGATAAAAAAGAGTCTTGCGGGAATGGATGGGCTTGACGAAGACAGTGTGGACATCACTGTAGAAGGTCATCTTAATTCGGAAGAGATTAACGAAAAGTTGGCCAGCGGGGAATTATAATTGGAAATACAGCCCGAGTGCGTTCCCTGTCTTTTGAAGCGTTGCCGATTCGAATCTAAACTCGTCGATGAGGACAAAGAAAGAGAAGTCATAGATCGAGCGCTTTCCATACTTGAGGAACATTTTGAAGACGGTGCGGTCTCAGCGGAAGTCGCCACAAAAGTTCACCGAGAGGTCTATGATATACTCGGCACCGACGATCCCTATTCTGAGATGAAGAAGGAGAGCAACGAAACCGCAGAAACATTGCTTCCCAAAGCTGAAAAGATAGTCAGGGATGGCGGTCTGAAAGAGGCTTTTCTAGTAGCTATAGCCGGCAACGTTATGGATTTCGGTTATAGGGACGATATAGGTTCTCCGGAATATCTACTCGACGAATTCGAGTCTATCGTAGAAGAAGGTCTAGGGTATGATGACACCGACCGCATCGAAAATATTCTCGAAAACGGAGATGAAATAGTTTTCTTCACTGACAACGCCGGAGAGATAGTTTTCGATACTATACTGCTCGAAAAGTTGAAAGAGTATGATATCGACTTGATGGTGGTCGTTAAAGGTGAACCCATCCTGACCGACGCCACTATGTCAGAAGCTTTAGAACTAGATATAGATAAAATAGCTGATGAACTAACAACAACGGGAGGCTACGCTGTCGGTGTAAACTTCGATCTGATCTCTGATAATTTGAGAAAAAAGCTCGAGGATTCCGATCTTATCATAGCGAAGGGCATGGCCAACTGGGAAGCTTTTTCCGAGACCAGTTACTCCCCTATAGCATTCTTGACTAGAAGCAAGTGCAGACCCGTTTCTGATTCCATGGACGTACCTTTCGACAGTAATGTGGCGAAGCTATTCGAGTGAACAGTATCTGTAGCCTACTAGGACTTCTGCGGTCACTGACCAAGGTTTCATCTTTCTCTCTGAGACTGAAATTTTTTTATCGCTCCAGCGGTATACCGGCGATTTGAAGTCACCGCTACTGAACCCTCCGACTACGACGATATAATCTTCCGTTCGGGAAAACATATCTGTAGGATCGGCCCTTTTGCCTTTAGGAGTCATTACTATCTTTTCACCGAACTGTTCGTCTAAAACCTCGAAAAGACTATTGTCCAATTTACGGATGCCTTGAGGAGCGTTTCCCTGGTCAACATTCAACAACAACTTCTTGAACTTTTCTAACGAATCTGGGATCTCGCCGTCGGCTTCGAATTGAAAAATTTTATCGTCTCTGGTATGAACTATAGTTCTCAGCTCTCTCTCTTCAGCTAAACCGGAATCTTGGGTCAGTAAAAGAGGATAGTGGACCATGTCCGGTCTAAAATCATAGCTATCTATCTTATCGGGGCTAACTTCTATCTCACAATCTGCCAAGACCAAGGTCAGCATCTATATCACGTCAAAGTCTATTTTTCCGCCGAAACGGCGGTTTTATTGTATCAAATCAAGCTATAGATGACCGGATATAAATGGATTTGTCCTGTCTACCATGTTAATGAGATTCTAGTTTTTCACTTATAGTAACTATTTATACTCTCTATCGTGCCCACAACGTCTATAGTTTCCTCCACATCGTGGACTCTCAAAATAGACGCTCCCTTATCCACACCTGCAGCGGCGACGGCTAAGGAACCAAACAACCGTTCTTCTGCCGGTTTATCCAAGATTTGACCGAGGAAACTTTTTCGTGAGGCACCTAACAATACCGGATATCCCAGTGAAGTGAACTCGTCTAAACGATCGATTATCTCTAGATTATGCTCCAGCTTCTTTCCGAAACCTATACCGGGATCGATCATTATGTTCTCTTCTTTAACGCCCTTCTCTTTAGCGAATTCCGCTCTCTCCAAAAAGAAAGAAGAGATATCTCCGATAACGTCTTCGTACTGAGGACCGTCCTGCATATCCTTGGGCTTTCCCTGCATGTGCATGATTATGACAGGTACGTCTAGCTCTGCAATTTTTTCGGCCATCCCATCTCTCCTCAATCCAAAAACGTCATTCACTATCGATGCGCCGGCTTTCACGGCCTTTTCCGCAACTTTAGGCTTGTAGGTATCAACGGAGATGGGGGCCTCAATTTCTTCCGTGAGTTTCTCTATCACGGGTACGATCCTCTCGAGTTCTTCCTCGACTGATATCCTGTCGCTTCCGGGTCTGGTGCTTTCGCCGCCGATATCTATTATATCGGCACCGTTTTCAGCCATCTTGATCCCTTCTTCTACCGCTTCATCGACCTGATTATGTTCCCCTCCGTCGTAAAAAGAATCGGGAGTGACATTCAATATACCCATGACTTCGCATCCATCGTGATCCCAAGGTAATGAAGCTTTAGAATAATGATGTTTTATCGATTCATCTATCTCGTCCGCCAAAACGGAAAGATCGAAAGGCTGGTCTTTCAGTTTTTCTTTTACCCTTTCGTAATGTACCTGGGTACCCATCATCAGGATATCGCTTTTATCTCCCGACAGATCCAAAGCTTCCCAGGGAACCGCGGCCTCTCCACCCGATGATAAAAATTCCTGTTTTACTATATTGGCTGCTCTTGGATCTAGATTTTTCGCATACACTAGAAGAACGTCTGATTTGGGGGCCATTATCTCTACCCCCTTTTCATCACACCCCATCTCTATCAGCAATCGTTCAACTTCTTTTTTACTCAGATCACTCAAGACTCTTGTTTCGAACATAATTGATGAGAAGAGGGGATAAAATATTAAAAATTTTCACTCCTCGAAGATAGCTCCACACTCGGGGCACTCTTCATCGTTCTCGCTCACTTCGCTTCCACAGATGGGACATTCATATACGATTATCTCTTCTTCCTTTTCTTCCTCAGAGCTCTGCTCGAGTGAGTCATCACCTTCTTCCCCCTTGCTCCCTCCCTGCATTTCTTCTTCGGATTTTATTCTCCGGGCGAGCTCTTCCTCTTTACTTTTGGCCCCCAGCTCCTTGATAGTATTGAGAATAGAATCTGAGTCCCCTTCTCTTATCTCGTAGGTCTCCTCATCGATCATATCCAAAGTTTTCATTACTTTTTCTACTGTCTCCTGCTCTTCTATTTTCTCTCCACATTCAGGACATTCTTCGGAATCGCTAGGGATAGTAGACCCACAGTTTGGGCAACTTGTCTCAGCCATTGACTCTACCTCTCTGAGAATCTATTAATAACTTGTGGTATTAAAGGTTAGTCTCTAGATGCATTTGTTTTAAACAATAAGTTGAAATAGTTCTCCTAAAATCATGTCTCGGTGTTTGATATGGAGAACCAGACTATAGAAAATCTGATGAGTCACAGCTCTATCAGAGAATATGAAGATAAGGATCTCTCCGACGAGGAGGTAGAGAAGATAGTGAAGGCTGGAAGGCAGGCTCCTTTTGTATCTCAACTGTACAGCGTGATACTTGAGAGGGACAAAGAGAAGATTCCTTTCGATGCGCCGGTATTATTCACTATATGTGTAGACGCTCATAGGATGGAAAAGGTAATGGAAAAGAGAGATTGGGAGATGGTGACTAACGACCTGACTCTTCTTATGTTCGGAATACAGGACGCGGCCTACATGGCTCAAAATATGGTTGCCGCGGCTGAAAGTATGGGACTAGGTACTTGCTACCTGGGTTCTCCACTGAGGACCGCGCCGAGCTTAAAAGAGAAGTATGATCTTCCGGACAAGGTCATGCCCTTGGTTCAATTAGTCATTGGATATCCTGCTGAGGATCCTCCGACAAGACCGAGATATCCGCTCGATTTTATGATGTTTGAAGATGAGTATCCCGACTTATCTGATGAAGATTTTGAAAAAGCTATGGAGGAGATGGACGAGGGTTATCTAGAAGAGGACTACTATCGAAAACTAGACGCCAAAATACCTCTACAGGATAAAGAGGAAGAATATACTTACGAGGATTACAGCTGGACAGAACATATTTCCCGTAAATGGGGCCAGTGGTACGATGACCTCGAGGACCAGAAAGAGATCATCGAAGCCTGCGGGTTCGAAATATCTAGAGAGGATGAATAGCCGCTTGCTCATCGAGTTGATCCTTAAGTCATCAAAATAACAAAAAAATATAAAACCAAATTCCGTGATTAGCCTTTGGAGAAATACTGAATGCCTGAAAAAGATTATTATAAAAAGACGGTAGAGGAGACCCTAGAAGACTTAGATACTTCAGATGATGGTCTTTCGAAAGAGAAGGCGGAGGAAAGGCTGGACAAATATGGGAAAAATGAACTTAGAGGCAAAGCCCAGACACCTAAATTATTGCTCTTCTTATCTCAGTTCAAAGAGCTTTTGGTTTTGGTCTTGATAGTCGCGGGTATAGTATCTCTCTTTTTGGGTTTCTATAAAGATGATCCTTCGAGTCTGAAAAGCGCGGCGGCGATGTTCATCATCGTTTTTATCAACGCTGTCATAGGTTTCGTGCAGAAATATAAGGCTAAACAGATCATTAAGAAATTGAAATCTTTAATCAAATCTCCCGCTCAAGTCAAGCAAAACGGGGAATGGAAAGAGATAGATCAGGCGGAGATCGTTCCTGGAGACATATTAAAAGTCGAGGAGGGCGACAAAATTCCCGCCGATATGAGAGTTATTAAGTCGTTCAATCTCAAAACTAACGATTTTTCTCTTACTGGGGAATCTATGCCTCAGGAAAAACAGACTAATGCTATAGCTGAGGATGTGACCCTTGCGGATAGAGACAACATGGCATACGTTGGAACCACAGTAGCAACTGGGAACGCTACCGGTGTCGTTGTAGCGACCGGTATGGATACCGAGATGGGTAAGATAGCCGATATGACCGAAGAGGCGGGAGAGTTAAAATCGCCTTTACAGCGAGAGCTGGATCTTCTTGCGAAAAATCTCACCTCTATAGTCGTGGTCCTCAGTACAGCTTTGTTTTTCGTAGCTCTATGGCAGGGTCTTGGTCTCACCGTAAGCTTGATCTACGCCGTTGGGATATCTGTTTCTTCGGTGCCGCAGGCTTTGCCCGCTCAGGTGACCGTGGCTCTTTCCACCGGCAGTAATAGATTAGCGGAAGAGAACGCGGTAGTAAAGAACCTCTCTTCCGTCGAGACTCTAGGCTCCACTACAGTTATATGTACCGATAAGACCGGCACCTTGACTAAAAACGAGATGACCGTGAAAAATATATGGTTCGACGGCGATGAGTACAGTTTGACCGGCTTAGGATACGAACCCGAAGGGACTATCTTGGATGAAAACGAGAACGAACTATCTGAAGAAGAGATAGACGAACTAGAAATATTCATGGACGCCGCGACGATGTCGTCTACAGCGGAAATTCATGAGCCCGACGATGAGCACGATAGTTGGTATGCGGTCGGCGATCCTACCGAGGCCGCCCTAGTAACCATGTCGACGAAGTTGGGCACTCGTCATGAAAGAGAAGACGAAGAGAACCCCGAAATAGTCGAGTTCCCCTTCGATTCGGAAAGAAAACGTATGAGTTCAGTTAGAGATATAGGAGAACCCTATGAAGATGAGGAAGTTAAGGAAGCCTTCGAAGGCGATACTGAAGGTATGAGAGTCCTCGCGATGAAGGGCGCTACTGACAGCATCCTCTCTATAAGTAAGTACATCTACAGGGACGGAGAGGTAGAAGAGATAACCGAAGAAGATAAGGAAAGGATAAGAGAGCTGAACGAAAAATATTCCGAAAAAGCGATGAGAGTTCTAGCCATGGCTTACAGGCCGCTGGAGAAAAAAGGTGAGGATTACGTACAGGAAGAGGTCGAGAAAGACGTCATCTTTTTGGGCCTAGCCGGTATGATCGATCCGCCAAAAGAAGGAGTAAAAGAAGCTGTAGAGAGCTGCCATGACGCACACATACGCACGTTCATAATGACCGGGGATCACGCCATAACCGCTAGAGCGGTGGGAGAGGAGATAGGCCTTTTCGAAGATGAAGAACCACAGGTATTGACAGGGAAGGAGATGAGGGATGTAAGTGACGAAGAGCTAAAAGATATGATGAAAGGAAAAGATTCGATGATCTTTTCTAGAGTAGATCCCGAAGATAAACTCAGGATCGTCAAATTGCTCGAAGATGAGGATCAGATAGTGGCGGTCACTGGAGACGGTGTCAACGACGCTCCGGCACTAAAGAGGGCTCATATCGGAGTTGCTATGGGTCAGAAAGGAACGGACGTAGCTAAGGAGGCTTCGGAACTTGTACTTTTGGATGATAGCTTTCCCACCTTGGTAGAGGCCGTAAGAGAGGGCAGAACGATATACAACAATCTAAGAAAAACCGTTTTGGCCTCCATGACCACTAATGGCGCTGAACTCGCCACCGTTTTAGCGGGATTAGCGGCTATAGGTTTACTAGGGTGGGGTCCTTGGGCCATACCTATATTGGTCATTCAGATACTAGCTATAGATCTTTTAGCGGAGATAATGCCGCTCACATTTTTGACTTATGATCCTCCGACCGAAGCTATGATGCGTTCGCCACCTAGAGATAAAGATGAACATATCCTGAATAGGTACACTTCTACAGAAGTTGTATTCTTTGCACTCCTGATAGGTGGTTTAGCCGTGGGCAACTTCTGGGTTTACTTAGTAAGAAATGGTGTTCCGATGACTCTTCAGGTGGAAAAAATAAAGAATACAATTCATGGTCTAGATTACGCTAAAGCAACCACGATAAGCTATCTTACAATAGCATATTGTCAATTTGTGAATATTCTGTCTAGAAGATACGAATATGAGTCGATATTTAGCAGGAACATCATCTCTAATAAGATAATAGTCTATTCGATACTCGCTTCCATTGGGCTGGTATTCATAGGAGTTTACGGACCGTACATCAGCGATTTCCTGGAGTTCGCTTCAATAGGAGTACAGGGATGGACACAAGTTCTCCTCGGCGCTGGAATATTCCTATCGGGACACGAAATACTCAAAGCCTTCAAAAGATGGAAAAGAAAATAGAAAATTGGCAGATTAGATTCCGTAGGAATGACTACCTATTGAATATCGGTCTCTGCACACCCTCTTTAGAGACATAGATCATCTCTTCATCCTCGGCTTCCATTTCACCTTTAGCTTGTATGAAACCGCTCATCCTAACCACTAACAGGTCTATATGATGGAGAGCGACCGCTTCTTCTAGTCTCGGGCTTCTAGGACTGCCCCATTCGTAATCTCCGTGGTGTGAGAGCACAATATGGGACAATTTTAAGGCTAGGTCATCAGGAAATTCAGTCATCTCGTTTATACGATCCTTGATCATCCTCTCGCATAACACCGTGTGGCCTACAAGCTGCGCTTCGCTGGTCAATTCTATAGAGGTTTCGGTGCGGTATTCTTTGATCTTTCCAAAGTCGTGCACTATGGCCGAAGCTAAAAGAAGGTCCCGGTCCAATTCGTTATACAGATTTGCGATACTATCCGCCAACTGACTCTCGACCAAGGTATGCTCTAACAGACCTCCTATGTAATTATGATTGTATCTTTTGCTGTAAGGTGCGCTCTTGAAATCCTCGACGAACTCCTCGTCCTTCAAGAAAGAAGAGACTAATTCGTATAGGTTATCGTCGTCGATGGTTCGGGCTAGTCTTAGCAGTTCAGAGAACATCTCGTCGATATCTCTTTCGCTGGCGGCTACGAATTTTTCAGGATCGTAATCTCCCTCTCTAGCTTTGTCGATGCCGTGCAGTTCATCTTCACTGATCGATATCTGTATCTCTCCTTTATATGAACCTACGATCCCATTAACCTCGACCACGTCACCGGGCTTAAAACTCTCGTAAAGTTTCTGGACGAATTTTTTTTCGTGACCACCCCAATAAACAAGAGGTATTTTACCGGTTTTGTCACCGACTATGAGTCTGAAGTACCATCCGCTAGAATATTCCCTAGGGGGCGTTTTTTCTTTCACGGCGAACCTGTCTTTCACTTCATCGCCTTCAATCAAGTTTTCTACATACGTACCTTTTTCCAATTTAACACTCTCCTAATCTTTAAACTCATTTGATTTTCCTATATACTCTCCTCTACCCTTTGCTCCCGTAAATTCATTGTCCTCTACAATAAACTCTCCACCGGATATTACGTTTTTAGGGAATACTCCCTGAAAACCCTCGAAAGGACTCCATTCACATTTGTAATGAAGGTTTTCGATATCGATCTTCTCGGTATCCCTGAAATCGATGTTGATCAGTTCCGCGTCGTAACCTTCTTCGATCTTACCTCGCTTAAGACCTAACCTTTTGGCGGGATTTTGAGATACCGCTTCCACGACGGTAGAGAGGTCTATTTTCCCTCTAGATACTGAATTCAAAAGTAGCGGGTAAAGTGTTTCTACTCCCGGGACACCGGAAGGAGCGTTTTCGAAATCCGACTTTTCTTCCTCTTTGTGAGGCGCGTGATCACTCGCTAAAAAGTCGAATTCTCCTCGCTCGAAAGCCTCCCATATCTTGAATTTCTCTGACCTGTTTCTCAGTGGAGGATTGACTTTGCCGAAGGATCCTATAAAGATTTCTTCGCTCAAAAATAAGTGATGAGGCGTTACCTCGGCTAGGAAACCGTTATCGTTGACTTTGTCTAAACTTTCTTTTGAGGTCAGATGACATACGTATTTGTCTCCTTGGGGCATATCTTTCAATTTATCTATAGCTTTCAATTCGCTCTTCAGAGGTCTAGATTTATTATGTTCTTTTAGGTTTTTACCTGAGTCGCCAAACTCACTTTTTTTCTCGCAGTGGAAAGCGACTTTTAGATCTTTGGAATAAGCTCTTTTCAGAAGTTCCTTCAATTTTTCTTCTTCGAGTCTCTGGCTTTCCGTTGAGGGGGCCATAAAAACTTTGAAGAAATCCGTGTATTCCGCCATCTCCTCGACTTCTTCGCTCAACAATCCGTACAATCCGAAATCGATTGCGGATCTGCTTTCACCTATCTTTATCTTTTCCTTGAGCCTTGCCTTACTGTCGGTAGGCGGATCGGTGTTTGGCATGTCCATAACTGTGGTGATTCCTCCACACGCGGCGCTTTTCGAGCCGTGATAGAAATCCTCTTTTTCTGTCATACCTGGTTCTCGAAAATGGACGTGCATATCTATTCCCGCCGGGAGTATCACACCGTCTAACTTCTTGACCTCTTGCGTGGTCGTATGGCTTTTCTTTACAAAATCTATTTTTCCGTTCTCAATACCGATGTAACAGACTTCGTAATTCCCGTCGATGTATGTGCTACCTTTAATTATCATGGATTTCCCTTTTCTTTACTTTTCCGTGGGGTTCTTCTTCCGCGAATATCATACCTTCGAAGTATTCTATCTCACAATTCCCTTTTTTCCATTCGCTTGGAGGAAGACCGGCTTTTCTACACGTGTGATCCAAGAATTGCTCCTCGTCCCATCCCTGGTCTACGGGAACTTGGGGCAGAAGTAAACCCTTTCTCATACCTTTAGAAACGATCAATCCGTGCTTTCCGCATTTCACTTTTTCAGGTAACTCGGAAGGATCGTCATATTTCATTTTCTCTGGAGGAGTTAACAGACTGACTTCAACTACGATGGAGTCTAGTTCGTCTTCCCTTAGAGAAGGAAATCGCGGATCGTCGGTAGCATTTTGTGCTCCTTTGACGATAGCATCTTTCAACTCGTGAACCGGTTCTGGATACCCGATACAGCCTCTCAAGTCCTCAGATGGATACTTGTTGATCGTTACGAACGCCCCCATCTTTTTCTCGAACTTATCCGGATGATCCATATCCGACATTTCACTTCCTTTCACGGCGGATTCGATGGCCTCGCGGGCCAGTTCTACCGCGCTTTCACCATCTTCTTTATCGAACATACTTTTCAATCAATGATGGGCAGATATTTAATTTATGGGACCTAGTGGTGTTGAGAGATCGGTAGAATCGAAGATTTTAATTAATAGAAAAAGTTTCCAATCTACAAAATGAGCGTAGGGTGCCTAGCAAGCTTCGATATCAACGGTTTATAGAGGTAGATCATCGAAACATATAAATACACCTTTGCATAATAGTACAAGTGTACAAAGGTCAAAAAGCATCACCCCTCACGATAGTCACCCTCCCTCCCTATTTTTTCTTAGCAGGGAGTAAGAGGGTATCACACTATCATCCTATTATGATAACCTCCCCCCTTCCCTCCCTCTTTACTTTTTATACATTTTTTCAGACCGAAGCCAGTCCCCATTTAGAAAATAATTTTTCATCAAGAATATAATCATCCGCACAGGGTAAGGTTTATAACCACATTGTATATTATGTCGGTTGGTGAAAGAGAATGAAACCAGGCCAAATGGGCTATGATCGAGGAATAACGGTCTTCTCGCCGGACGGTCGCCTTTTCCAGGTAGAATACGCTAGAGAAGCAGTGAGCAGAGGCACCACTACGGTAGGCGTGAAAGTAGAAGACGGTGTAGCTTTAGTCGTAGACAAAGACGTACCGACCAAATTAGTTGAGCCGAAGTCGATCGAGAAGATATACAAGATAGACAAAAAAATAGGTATAGCAACTTCTGGTTTGGTTGCGGACTCCAGGATCTTGGTCGATTATGCCAGGATGTCGGCTCAAGTTAATCGAGTTTCCTACAATGAAAGGATCGATGTCAAAAGTTTAGTTAAGAAAGTTTCCGACTATAAACAGACGTATACTCAATATGGGGGTGTTCGTCCCTTTGGAACGGCTCTGCTTGTAGCGGGTATAGATGAACATGGAACACATCTTTATGAGACGGACCCGAGCGGAGCGAACATGGCTTACAAGGCCGTTAGTATAGGTAGCAACAGGGACGAAGTTCAGGAAGTCTTCAACCAGGAGTACGAAAAAGATATGAGTTTAGATGAGGCTATAGAGTTATCTCTCAGAGGTCTCAAAAGGGCTTCTGAAGACACTCTTGAGAGTAGGTCCTTGGATATAGGAACGATAACTGAAGAAGAGAACTTTAGAAAATTGGACTTGGACGAGATCGAAGAATATCTCTCTTCGGTATGATTAGGAGGAAAATCTTTTGGGAAAGAAAGACTATCAAAAGGAACACACAAAAACCCTTCTCGACGATTATGTCATAGGTAGATTGCAGTCTCACGGTGAAAGCTTCGAGGTGCTCATAGAACCCGATGCTGTCGAAAAGTTTAGAACCGGTGAAAAGGTAGATCTGCTGGAGAATATGCCGGCAGAGAAGGTATTCACCGACGCTACGAAGGGTAAAGAAGCACCGACCCACATGATAGAAAGGGTTTTCGAAGATACTGACATCGAAGAGGTTACCAAAACGATATTGGAAGACGGTGAAGTACAACTTACAACTGAACAGCGGAAAAAAAGACAGGAACAGAAGAGAAAGGAGATAGTTGACAGGATAGCGAGGAATTCGTATAACCCCCAGATGGGAACCCCTCACCCTCCGAAAAGAATAGAGAACGCTATGTCCGAGGCCAACGTGCATATCGATCCTTTCAAACCGGTTAGTAAACAGATGGACGACGTTGTAGATGAGATAAGAGAATTGATCCCGATAAGTTTTGAAAAGAAAAAGTTCGCTTTGACTATCAGAGGGAATCTGCAGGGTAAGATATATGGTCGTCTCAAAAATATGGGCACTATAGAAGATGAAGAGTGGTTGAACGACGGAAGATGGCAGGCTATAATCAAGATACCCGCCGGCGTTCAAGATAAGTTTTATGAGACTGTCAATGACATGACAAAAGGAGAAGCAGAGATCGAGGAGATTGATTGATAGTATGGAATTTTATAATAATTTTAAGAGGTGTATGATTTATGAGTGATGAAGAAGATGTTGAGAGAAAATTACTTCTGCCCGGCGATACGGTTTCCGATGAAGATTTGAAACCAGGTAGAGGTATGTTCAAGAAAGATGGAGAGATACACGCGTCAAGATTAGGAGTGAAAAGAGTAAGATCTGGATATGTTAACGTTGCTGCCCAAAGCGGCAGGTTTGAACCTAAAGAAGGCGAAAAGGTGATCGGCACGGTTACCGATCTTGAATCGTCCTTTTGGATGGTCGACGTGAACGCTCCTTCGCTGGCGGTATTACACGTGAACGACGTGCCTTGGATGGTTGATTACGGCGACACCGCTAGTTACATAGAGGTTGGTGACGCGGTACTGGTCAAGATAACCAGTGTAGATGAACAGAACAACATGCAGATCACGATGGACGAAGAAGGTTTGAAAAAATTGAGCGAAGGACAGATCATGGAGATACCGCCTTCACAGGTACCTAGAGTTATCGGTAGAGGCGGGTCGATGATCTCGATGCTGAAGAAATACACTGACTGCAAGATATTTGTTGGTCAGAATGGTAGGATATGGATCGACGGAGATCTCGAAGGTCAGTATCTAGCTGTTAAGGCCATTAAGATGATCGAAGAGAATGCTCAGGCAGTCGGACTCACCGACGCTGTGAAAGCATTTTTAGAAGAAAATACCGATAAGGACTTTGAATAGGTGATTATTCAAGCTACATGATTTTTGGAGGTAATAATTATGGGAAGTAACAAGGATATTGAATTGATTGAAGATGGAAAAAGACAAGATGGTAGAGATTTTGATGAATTAAGAGATATAAATATTGAAGCAGGTCTTCTCAAGAGGGCTGACGGATCCGCATATATAGAATGGGGTAAGAACAAGATAATGGCCGCTGTTTATGGTCCCCGAGAGATGCATCCTAGGCATGCTCAGGAGACCACTAAAGCCGTGGTCAGAGCCCGGTACAATATGGCGGCTTTTTCCGTTCCCGATAGGAAAAAACCGGGTCCCGACAGAAGATCTACCGAGATAAGCAAACTCATATCTGAAGCGTTAGAAAAGGTGGTTTTCACTGAAAAATATCCTCGCGCCGTGATCGATGTATTCATAGAGGTATTGAACGCCAGTGCTGGAACAAGATGTGGAGGTCTGACCGCCGCTTCGGTGGCATTAGCTGACGCGGGGATACCGATGTCAGACATGGTCGCATCATGCGCTTCCGGTAAGATAGAAGATCAGGTCGTGTTAGATCTCGGAAAGAACGAAGATAATTACGGTCAGGCTGACGTTCCGATCGGATATATACCAAGTACGGAGGAATTGTGTCTTCTCCAGATGGACGGGAACTTGACCGTAGAGGAATATGAAGAAGCGATGGAGTTATCCATCGATGCGTGTGAAGAGATTTACCAAAAACAGAGAGAAGCATTGAGAGAACGATACTCGACCGATCTAGACGAGGATGAAATCGAAGATGTCAAGGAGGAGGTGGAACAATGAAAGAGATATTGTCAAACATAACTAAGGATTATCTTCACAGACTTCTTCAAGAAGAAAAAAGGATCGACGGTAGAGATCTTATGGAATACAGGGATCTAGAGATAGAACCGGGTTGGGCCGGATCGGCCGAAGGTTCCGCTAGAGTGAAGCTTGGAGATACTGATGTTATAGTCGGCGTTAAGATGGAAGTCGGTGAGCCCTTCCCGGACACTCCTGAGCAGGGAGTTTTAACCACCGCAGCAGAACTCATACCAATGGCTTCTCCGGAATATGAATCCGGACCACCGGGAGAGGATGCGACGGAATTGGCAAGAGTTGTTGATCGAGGGATCAGAGAAAGCGATGCGGTAGATACGACCGAGCTTTGTATCGAGAAAGGTGAAAAAGCCTGGGTAATTTTCATCGACTGTCATGTTTTAGATTATGATGGTAATCTTTTCGACGCAGCGGGCATAGGAGCTATGACCGCATTGCTCGATGCGGAGATACCAGCGTCTGACTTCGACGAGGCGGAAAAGGATGAAGATTATCCGCTGCCTATCGAGCATGTTGTCGTTCCTACAACTTTTGCGAAGATAAAGGATCAGATAATTCTCGATTCTCAACTCGAAGAGGAGAAGATAGCAGACGCGCGCTTAACGGTGACATTCAATGAAAACGACGAGATCGTCGCGATGCAGAAAGGTCTGCGAGGTGTTTTCGAATACGAGAGTACAAAGGAATGTATCAATAACGCTCAAGAGATAAGCGCAGAGATACGGGAAAAGATCCTAGACGAGGTTGAGAGGGAAAATATTTAAATAATCCATCGATAAGCTACATGAACACATTAAGGGGTAACTAAGATGGCTAAGAATAAGAAAGACGTCGGCAGTACAGGTAGAATGGGTCCAAGGTATGGAGTTAATGTAAGGAATTCTCTTAAAGAGATCGAGGAAGCGAAACGCTCCGAGTACGAATGTCCCCGCTGTCATCACGAGAAAGTAGAAAGAGATAGCACGGGCATATGGACCTGCAGCCAGTGTGGTTTGACATTTGCAGGTGGAGCCTATAAACCCCAGTTGGGTAAAAAGATTCAAAGGATGGTAGAAGAAGAGGAAGAATAGCCATGTTTAGGTGCTATATCTGTAATGAGAAGGTCACAACTGACGTCGATACCGTAGGCATCCAATGTGAAAATTGTGGGGGCCGTGTCTTTTACAAAGAGAGGCCCAACGTGAAGAAAGAACTTAAGGCTAGGTAAGGATGAAAAAAGCTACTTTGGCCTTCTCTGATCTGGAGACGCCTGAGGCACTTGAGGCTTTGAAGCCCGAGGCTGAAGAAGGCATGAAGAGGGTCAAAATAGATATATCGGTAGACTCCTCAGAGATCCAGATAGAGGCTGAGGATAGCCGGGCCTTAAGAGCAGCTTTGAATTCGTACCTGAGATGGTTAGATATCTCGGATGAGATTACGACTAAATACAATCAATAAAAAAAGGAGGAAAAAAATATGTCAATGTCGCAAGAAGACGTACAAGACGAAGTAGCAAAAGCACAACAGCTTCAGCAGCAGTTACAGATGGTAATGCAGCAGAAACAAGAGCTTGAAGGAAAAACGGAAGATCTTAAAACAGCTCTAGAAGAAGTTAAAAAGTTGGACGACGATACAGAGGTTTTCCAAGAAGTCGGAGAGATAATGGTGAAGGTAGAAGACAAAGAAGAGATGCAGGAAGAACTAGAAGACGAGAAAGAATCTGCTGAAGTCAAGCTGAAGTCACTGTCAAGTAAGGAAGAAAAACTTCAGAAGCAATTTAAGGAACTGCAGCAGAAGCTGAGCCAGCAGATGGGCGGTATGCAGCAGGGAGCCTCTGGCGGAGCTTAGATGGAGATAGACAAGGATAAAGATATCCTTTTCTTGATCCATCGTCATGCAGACCCGGACGCTGTAGGCAGTGCCTACTTTGCCCTGCAGAGATGGGGTGGAGAGATAGCTTCACCCGGCGCTCCTGACAGTACCGGACAAAAACTTTTATCTTTTCTTGAAATCGATATTTTACATACGGTAGATTTTGATAGATACGATCAGGTGATCATTTTAGATACGCCCGACCCATCTCAACTAGAGCCTTTCGCCCCTCCTATAGAGAAGACGTCGATCATAGATCATCATTCTACAAATGGTTGGGAAAAAGAAGTCTTTTACATAGATAGGACCGCCTGTTCTGAGGTATTGTATGAGATGGAAAATCCTCTCGATCTATCTTTTAAAGAAGGCATAGCTTTGATCTCGGGCATATTGACCGATACATCTAATCTACAGAGAGGGACTTTAACCACTTTTCAAAATTTGTCAGATATCATGGAAAAGTCGGGAGTCGATCTAGAAAGGGTCAAGAAGATACTGTTCGAAGAAAGATCTTATTCAGAGAAATTGGCTAGGTTGAAAGGCGCCCAGAGATCTTCCTTTAGAGAGGTGAACGGATATATCATAGCGAAAACACAGATAGGGGCTTTCGAGGCATCGGTCTCGTCCTATCTATTAAAAGGTGGGGCGGACGTCGCTTTTACCTCATCTGAAGACGATGAAAATTTCAGGGTGTCCGGCAGAGCTTCTGAAAAGGTATTGGAGAAAGGTATAGATATGGGAAGTCTTTTTCAATCGATAGCTGAAGATAATAGAGAGGTAGAAGGTGCGGGTCATCCTGGAGCCGCTGTTTTAAGCGGAACGGGAAGTGCTGAAGAATACCTTGATTCGTGTGTAGATAGAATGACCGAAAGAATAGAAAAAGAAGGTCTGGGTAAAGCGAAAGATTGATTTATTCGTTGTCGGGATACGCTTTTTCGATGAGTTCCTCCTTACCTTCGAATCTTTTCCTTATAGGTTCTAAGATATCGATGAGTTCCTCGGCAACCGCCTCCTTCAGATCTTGAGGGTGCAGCTCTCCTGAAAGATATTCTTCCTCTAAATCCTCGTATTCCTCGTAGACCAGGTTTCCACCCCATTTTTCCGGTCTTTCCACTATGAATTTCTCATCGTTCGATTTCAGTATAGGCATTATAAGCATATCGAGATGTTCTAAAATACCGTTGTCTTCTTTTTCGCCTGCCGGGCAGTATGCGTCCATGACTTTTTCCCGTATAGTTTCCGGCTCATCTAAGAGATCGATTTTAGAGCCCTCTATGGAGGCGCTCATCTTTCCCCCGGTCAGACCGGTAAGTAGCGGAGCGAAGACACATATCGGCTTTTTGTATCCGAAGTCCGGCAGTAATTCTCTAGATAGCATGTAAATGCCTCTCTGATCGATGCCTCCGTAAGCAACGTCCGCGTCTAATGCAAAAACGTCCTGAGTTTGAAGCAAAGGATAGATAAAACCGCCAAGCTTGGGATTGCCACCGTATCTCACGACTTCCGCCGCGGCTCTCTGACATCGATTCAGTGTGGTATCCGCCGACATCCTCAACACGTTCAGAAGATAGTCCTCTTCAAGCTCGAATTCACTCCCCTGAATAAAATTAAGATTCTCCCAGTCGACACCTGTCGCTTCCATCATACCTTTGATACATTCCTCGTAATACTTGCTTCTCGCGTCCAACAGCTCGAATGGACTCTTCAAGTCATCGAGGTGGGCGTGAAGATCGGCTAAAAGAACCGTGAAATCGAAGCCGGCTCTCAGGAAATCTGCTATCTTACGATGGGTGATGAAATGTCCCGTATGCATCTTTCCAGTGGGAGCGTCTCCGATATAGGCTTTCGGCTCATCCTTTTCCTGGAAAAGTACTTCTAACTCTTCTTCAGTTACCACTTCTTCAGTATTTCTCTCTATCAGATCACAGCGCTCTTCTAAATCCATCGGACTCGATGAGGACATGATATTATGTAAATCTTTGGTTTTAAAGTCGGTCTGTCGTTGATCGACTTGTAAGTAAAATTTATATTGCTAGGTATAATCCTCAATTGATAAGATGGTCGGATATGGCAGGGAGTTCTTTTCCCTCGATGATTTTGATCTAGAAGGTAGGAAAGTATTATTAAGAGTTGACATAAACTCACCACTCGATCCAGAGTCGGGTAGGATCCTGGATGATTACAGGATGAGAAGCCATCTAGAGACGATAAAGGATCTTTCAAATACTAAGTTGATAATAGTGGCCCATCAGAGCAGGCCGGGGAAGGACGACTTCACCACTTTAGAACCTCATGCTGACAGACTATCTAAGCTTTTGAGAAAGAGGGTGGAATACGTCGACGGATTGTTCGATACCAACGCCCTGAGTAAGATACGAAATATGTGGAAGGGAGATATACTTCTTCTTGAAAACGCTAGATTCTATTCCGAGGAAACATATCTGAAGGGAGAAAGGGATTGGGATAAACAAAAAAATACACATATCGTTCAAACCTTAGGTTCAGAGATCGACGTTCATGTTCACGACGCTTTCGCCGCCGCTCATCGAGCACAGCCCACTCTAGTTGGGTTTTCAGAAGTCGTTCCGAGTATTGCCGGAAAAGTAATGGAGAAGGAATTGGAGAATCTAGGCAAAGTCTTTACTATGGAGGAGAGGCCCAAGATCGCGTTTTTAGGAGGTATGAAGGCGAAGGATTCTATCGAGGTCGCGGAACACATGTTCGAAGAAGGGTCCATAGATAAGATACTAACAGGCGGTGTCGTGGCAAATATCTTTTTGATGGCTGCGGGACACGAGTTAGGAGAAGGTAATAGGGAATTCTTGAGGGAAGAATTTGGAGATTATGAAGAGATAGTAAACTATGCTGAAGAGGTCTTAGATAATTGGTCGGATAAGATAAATATGCCCGTAGACGTAGTACTAAACGAGGATGGGGAAAGAAACGGAATGGGACTTGAAAAACTTCCGGCCGAGTATCCTATCTTTGATATCGGTTTAGATACCATGATGGAGTATAAAAAGGAGATAGAGAATGCCTCTCTAGTTGTCTTGAACGGACCTGCAGGCGCCTTTGAGATGGATGAATTCTCTATCGGTACGAAGGAAATATTCAAAGCTATAGCCCAATCCGACGCTTATTCTATCATAGGAGGAGGACACAGTACCGCGGTATTGGAGAACTTAGGTCTTGGAGAAAATATCGATCATATCTCAACGGGCGGAGGTTCGTGCATCAATTTCCTCGCTGGAAAGGACCTGCCCGGTGTTGAATCTCTTCAGCGCTCCGCTAAAAAATTCGGTGAGGAGATAGATACGAAGAAGGTAAATGAAAGGATCAGATCGGCGGGGACAAAAGATTTATTTTGAACTAACTTTTATACTTTTGTTAAGGCAGAAAACCCTAAGGCTTTGCCGTAGGGATGAATGCCATTTTCACTCACCCCTCTGATGAACACTTAAATATCTGGAGCTGTATGTTTTAAGTGGAGTTCCAAACACGGGCCTGCAGAAAGTTTGAGAAGACCGCTTTTGCAGGTAGGGACCGATCATGAATTGACATGGTGTTGTGGCGCGGCCCTTCGAGCTGGAAGCGGCGACCCGACCTCTGTGTCTGGGTAAAACGAAAAGTCGGCGAGCGGAATGCAACTTCCGGGCTTGTGCAAGGAGTCAGTGGCTCTGTAGGAAGCCTCACCCTTCTAGGGTGAAGGAGGACGTCACGCCCTCTCTAGTGTGGCTTATCAGAAATGGTTTAACCTGATCATGATGAGCCT
>CAZPCW010000001.1:0-76629 GCA_964585175.1 uncultured Thermoplasmata archaeon | reverse complement strand
GTACGTAAGCGTCATCGGTGGAGACGATCCTAGAGTCGACGAGAAGGATCTTGAGAGAGCTGAAAGACTGGGGAGAGAGGTTGCTCGAAGAGGACACACTATAATATGCGGTGGTAGAGGCGGTGTGATGAAAACGGCCTGTAAGGGAGCTAAAGAAAAAGACGGTACAACTATCGGAATCTTGCCTTCTTCCAGTAAAGAAGAAGCAAATGAATACGTGGACCATGCAATAGTTACGGGGCTAGGAATGATGAGGAACAGTTTAGTGGTTCAGAACGGCGATGTAGTCATCGCTATTGACGGTGGGTATGGTACTCTATCGGAAATTTCTATGGCCCAAAAATACGGTAAGCGGATACTCGGTCTGGGAACTTGGGAAGTCGATGCAGTCGAAAGTTTTGATAATATAGAGGATGTAGGGAAAGAATTAGATAAACTGGAATCGTAATCTTTATTAGTAAAACAGGTATAATAACTTCCCATGCAAGCGATAATACTTTCGGGAGGATTTGGGACAAGAATGCGTCCCCTGACTTATACGACCCCAAAACCGCTTCTACCACTGCTGAATAAGCCGTTGATACACCGTTTAATAGATTCATTACCTGATGCTGTAGATGAGATCGTACTGGCAGCTAATTATAAAATCGAAATGCTCAGGGATTATTTTTCAGAAGTGGACTTGGATGAAAAAGTTCATGTGGTGGATGAACCAGAACCGAGAGGTACCGGAGGAGCTATAAAAAACGTGGAAGAATTCATCGATGACACCTTTATCGTTCTAAATTCAGATGTAGTTTCGAGTTTAGATTTCGAGAGATATCTCGATTTTTACAACAAAAAAGACGGCATAGGTGCGATTTCAGCCTGGAGTGTCGACGATCCTACTGAATTTGGTATAATGGACCTCGATGATAACTCCAGGATAAAACGCTTTCAAGAGAAGCCAGATCCCGGAGAGGCTTTTTCTGATCTTATAAATGCCGGTCATTATATACTTGAACCGGAAGTATTGGACAGGATACCGGAGGGACAAAAAATATCTATCGAACATGAGATTTTCCCAAAATTGCTCGAAGACAGGATGTACGGGTACCAGTTCAGCGGTTATTGGATAGATTGTGGAAGACCTTCCAGTCTTTTTGAAGCCACTCGGACTCTCTTGGATGAGAAAGGAAAGAAAAACCTGATAGATGAAGGGAGTTCTGTGAAAGGCGAACTAGGAGAATATGTAACGATCGGAAAGGACTGTTTTATAGATGAGAGTGATATATCAAATTCTATTCTTTTCGACGGGGTAGAAATCGATGAAGGTTCTACCATCGAAAACAGTATTTTGGGATACGACGTAATAGTCGATGATGATGTGACTATAAAAAATTCTGTTATCTCGGACGGACTTTATATAGAAAAAGGATCTGAGATAATAGAGGAAGATCTAAAACCTGAGGAGGAAAGAAAATGACGGAGTTATTCGGAACGAACGGAGTTAGAGGAAAAGTCAATAAAAATATGAATACCGACCTCGCACTTAAGCTTGGCAAAGCAATCGGAACTTGGTTTGGCGAGGGAAAGACGGCAGCTGTAGGAACTGATACGCGAGATTCTAACGAGATGTTGAAAAATGCGGTCTCTTCTGGGCTTATGGCCGTTGGTTGCGACGTGATAGATTTAGGCGAAGCCCCAACACCCGCTATTCAGTATTATACCAAAAGAAGAACGGATCTAGGAATAGCTATTACCGCCTCGCATAATCCCCCGGAGTTCAACGGGATAAAGTGTGTGAACGAGGATGGAACGGAATTGATTAAATGGATGGAAGAAGAGATAGAGGATATCTATTTTTCCGAAGATTTTGATCTCGTAGGATGGGAGAAGGTAGGCGCTAAAAGAACGGATGATGCTTTAGAACTTTATGCTGCGGCTATCGAAGAAAGAATTGATCATAAATCTATCGAAGAAAATGATTTGAAGGTCATCGTAGATTGTGCTAATGGAGCCGGTTGCTATTTTACTCCTTATCTTCTCAGAAATCTAGGATGTAAAGTCATCACTCTCAACGCTCAACCCGACGGGTCTTTTCCCGGTCATAACAGCGAACCTACGCCGGAGAATCTAGAAGACCTTAGAAGATTGACAAAAGAAACAGATGCTGATCTTGGGATAGCTCACGACGGAGACGCTGACCGAACGATCTTTGTCGATGAAAACGGTGGTTATATAGAGGGGGATCGAACGCTGACTCTCATCGCAAAAAAACTTGTCAAAGAACATGATGGAGGTATAGTCGTTACTCCAGTGTCATCCTCAAGTAGCGTGGCCGATGTGGTGGAAGAGAATGGAGGGGAACTGATCTACACGGCTGTTGGATCACCTATCGTTGCTAGGAGGATGAAAGATGAAGACGCACTATTTGGTGGAGAAGAAAACGGTGGATTGATATTTGCCGATCACCAGTACTGCAGGGACGGGGCGATGACCGCGGCCCAAATCGTAGAGATGGTCGCTAAACAAGATAAACTATCTCATCTCATAGATGATCTTCCAAACTACGCCTTAGAAAAGAAAGGAGTCGAATGTGAGGACGAATTGAAGACACCTCTTTTAGAAAAATTGAAAGAGGTTTACAGTGATACAAACCACGACGATACTGACGGTCTCAAGATATATTACGACGAAGGATGGGTATTGATAAGGCCTTCTGGTACGGAGCCCAAGTATAGAGTATATTCCGAAGCTAAAAATAGTGAAACCGCTGAAAAACTAGCCGAAGAGCACAAAGAAAAGGTGGAAAGCGTACTGGAGTCGATCAAATAACGTATGACGTTAGATAGCATCGGCCAAAATCTTTAAATAATTTTACCACCCTATCTTTATTGTCGGACACTTCGTCCGACATATTACTAGATGGGGTAAAAATGAACCTAAGAAGTAAAAAGGATAGGGATCCTGCGACTCGAAAGTTGGAAAACGATGGTTTATTGAATTTTCGAAAAAACAACGGCCGTGGGAGAACGGCTAAGAAGATAAAGGAATTTGGGAGAATAAGCTACGATTTTTGGAGCGGGGTAAAGTATATCGTGGTTTTATCAGCTTTACTGTGGTGGATACCTCTCTTCGGACCGATGTTGGCTGGTTATGTCGGTGGAAGAAGAACAGGAGGTCCTAAAAAAGGAATCTTATCTTCTATCGTGGGTTTAGGGATCATCGGAGCTATATATTACGCTCTTACTCAAGGTTATTTATTTCTAACAGTTGAACATATCGTGGAATATCCGGAACAGATCATGGCTTTAGCAACTTCTCATTCCGTTTTGGGACCATATTTTGAATTCTTAAGGCTGTATTGGACAGCGTTCTTTCACAGCGTTATAGCTGGCGTTCCCTTTGGTTCTAATAGTTATATCTTGACCATGATATTTGCATATATTGGGGGGATTATCTCTTTAGAAAAGAGAAAGGAAGTAACGAATGGAGTTCGCTCTATAGACAGGGTAAAAAAAGAAATGTCGAATCTACATAAATATGCTAAAAATCCAGCCTCGAAAGATACTCCTAAGGGAACGAAAGCGCCAACGAACAATGCTAGAAGTCTGAACAATCTTAACGCGGTAAGATATCAGGGAAAGAAACAGACTAAAGGTTCTGATGATACTGAAAAAAGAAGACCCAAAAAAAGGAAACCTTCTCCAAAATCTAAAAAGAACTTTGAAAATAGTCCTGATAAAAAGGTAAGTGATCAGTTCGGGTTCGAAGACGAGGAGTCGATTCCAAAGAGTGATGTCAGACATCACTCCACTTCGAACGGTGACGATTGGGAATTCCTCTGAGAAAAACCCGACTATACTTTTTTCTATAATTCAAATTATTTTCCTCAATACTTTTTCTTCAATAGTCATACGAGTATCTAGAAAATTGGACGAATGAATTAAATAACACTCGTTGATAGAGCACCAAGAGACCATGTAAATCGGTGTAAAGATGTCAGGACAAGCTCTCCAAGATGTCACGGAAAAAATAAGACCTGTCGTTTTGAATTTACTGATGCTTACGTTCGGATTCGCCACAATGAGTTTATATCCAGATCTTCAAAATACAATTAAAAGCTCGCTTGGAGTGGGTGGAGGATTATTTGATTGGAGTATTCTCGCTTTCACTGTTGGTCTATTTGCCGCTTTTTTCATAGGTCATTCTGAGTTCTTCGAACATAACTTGAAAAAAGGAGTGGTTATCGCAACTTCTTTTGCGGCCATCCCTCAACTTTTGATACCTTTTATCGGTAATATTTATCTCTTGATAGCGTTAAGGTTTTTACAGGGTTTCGTCGTATCGATGGTCCCTCTTTTTTCCGCCCAATTGGGCAGGATATTGAAAGACGAAAAGCCTTTGGCAGTAGGTATCGTCTTATCTGGGATATTTTTGGGAGGCATGTTTGGAAGTTTTTCGGCCGGTCCTTTAAACAATATATTGGGTTGGAGAAACACCTTTTGGCTAACTGGGATCTTGCTTTACGGGATGTTGGTAGTTTGGTGGATCTTTACCACTGAACCTGAAATAGAGGAACCAGACCACGACGTGGAAAGTGTTTGGAACATCAAATTCACCTGGATATGGGGATTTACTTTCTTCCCGACCATATGGGTAGTTTTTACCATACAGGGTTTTCTACCCTCTACGGGTTTCGAAATAGGCTTACAAGACTCTTTCATAAAAAATCTACATATAGTACTAAACGCTTGCAAAGTGTTCTGGTCTATAACAATCGGTTACATAGCCTACAAGATAACTACACGGAAAAAGACTGATAGAGGCATTTTTAATTCATATGTTCATATCATGTACGCTTCCTTCATCATCGCATTTGGAGGATTGATGTTGATGGTATATGCATTGAGCAATGAGATCAATTCTTTGTTTCCCTTTGCTCTTTTCTTAACAGCCGGTATACAGGGTGTAGGACCGGTGTTCTGGAGTTCGCCTTCATTGATTTATCCGGACAATTTGGTCAGTAGAGGAGGATTCGCCCTAGGGCTACTGGGGAATTCAGCAAATGTAGCGGCTCCTATAGTAACGAATATATTAAGATCTGAAGCTTTGATATATGGATGGATCGCTATGGGCCTAGTCTCAATATTTGGGCTGGTAATAGCGAAGGTTGGAAAGATGCAGAAATTGCCAAAAAAGAAATGAGCTCGATAGCAGCAAGTGATCAAATAGCAATATTTAATTAGATGGTCTTACAATCACCATGATATGTTTGAAAAGAACGTATTAACATATCTTGTTTTATTTTGTTTGATTCTAGCTTTTATTCCTTTAAACACTGCCGCTCCCGGGACAGATACAACCTTACAATCAGTCGATCAAAGTTCTTCTTTTTTTAGCACTCCCGAGCATGATCAAAACATCTCTAATATGATGGAGAAAGTGAACTCTTCTAAAATCAACGAGTACATAACCAAATTACAGAATTTTGGAACGAGATATATCGGCACGGATGGTAACGAGAACGCCACAAAGTGGATCAACCAGAAATTTGATTCATTTGGTTTGAAAAGTGAATTACAAAATTTTACATATGAGGGTGAAGAATTATCGAACGTTATAGCAACCCAACAGGGTGTAAATCCTGATAAGGAGGGTAGTACGATCGTTATTGGAGCACATTTTGACTCTATCTCCGGTGCCACTTATAATAACGATTCAGCAAAGGCGCCAGGAGCTGATGATGACGCAAGTGGAGTTGCGGCGACTTTAGAAACAGCTAGGATACTGAGCAGGTACAATTATTCTAGAACCATAAAATACTGTGCTTGGAACGCTGAAGAGGTCGGTCTAGTAGGAAGCAATTACTTTGTTAGCTCAGCTTTGAATCAAGAAGAGACCAAAATAGATGCTATGTTTCAATATGATATGGTAGGATATTCGGAGTCAAGAGAGAGTAATGTTAAAGTGCATTCTAATCATGAATCTAGACCTCAGTTAGACCATATGTTGAAGGTAAATCAGATATATGAAAATCAATTAAATATTACACCAGTATATAATAGCTCAATGAGGGCTAGTGACCATAGTTCCTTTTGGTCTCGTGGATATAACGCGACCATGATGATAGAGGAAAATATGAATCCATATTATCATTCAACTAATGATACTATCGATAAGATGTCTATGAAGATGATGGAAAAGGTGACACAATTATCCGTAGGCTGTTCGGCCCATCTTGGAGAATTAGTCAAACCGGATCCATTCCTGTTTTATCTTCAGAATCCCGAGCCGGATTCGCTTCATCATGGTGGAGAATCTATGGAGATCAACTGGTTTTTAGACCATGAAAATCTAAGTTCTTCTGAGTTCAGTTTAGAATTGAATTATACAACTAACAGCGTGGATCACCATATCGGAAGTTATCAGGGGGAATATAGAACGGAATGGGAGCTACCCGAGATAAACGGTAATCTGACTTTAAATTGTCGAATTTTTCATCCAGACGATAGTTTGATTTTTGAAGATCATTATGAATTAACCGTTGACAGTGTCGCTCCAGAAGTATCAAAAATCGAACCATCCAAAGATCAAGACCGAATAGATAATCAAAGAGATAAATTCACTGCAAAATTTTCAGAGGAGATCGACGAGGAAAGCATCAGTGAAAAAAATGTCTATTTCCAACCTGACCTAGAGTCTTATTATCTAAAACTTGTTGAAAACGATACTTTAAAGATACGCCTGGTCACTACGCTCAGTTCTTTGGAGAAAAACACCAGCTATTCACTGATCTTTAGAAATATTACGGATAGGGCCGGAAATACTCTAGGTGAAGCTCACGTCTTTAATTTTATTACTACTAAAAATGAATTACCTATTGCGAATTTTACTTTTAACCCTAAAAATCCAGAAGTCGATCAGCAAATAAAATTTGAATCTGGATCTAAAGACAGTGATGGAGAAATAGTTAGGCATCGATGGGATTTTGGAGGAAAGAATGGTTCTGATAAAGAGAATCCGACTATGACCTTTGAAAATGAGGGAATATTCTATGTAAATCTCACAGTATGGGATGAAGAAGGTGCCTCCTCGAGCGTGAATAAAACGGTAAATATAATTGATCCAATTGATGGAGATATATCTATCAAACCGGAAAAACCATTACTATCGGATAGAGTAAAGTTCAGTTTAAAGTGTAAAGAGGATGTCAAGGTTAAGAACTCTACCTGGCATTTTGGCGATGGTTCAACTTGTTATGGTAAAGAGGTTGTCCATGAGTATTCAGACATCGGAACGTATAATGTAACAGTAAATATAACTGCTGAAAACGGCATAACAAGGGCATATGAAAAGTCGGTGGAAATTCAGGAAGGAGAAATAAAGGATGATCCACAGACTAATGATAGAGCCTTCTATCTTATTCTGCCTGGTGCAGGGATAATAATTATCCTTTTGGTACTTTTCAGCGAGGATGAGAAATAAATTCGATCCCGATTGGTTTATCAACTGCCATTGGGTTTTCTAACTAAGACTTCTAAACGGGATTTCACACAGACGTCATCATCAATTTTCCGTGTTTTACTCCTTTGGTACTCTTCAACTTATCGGCTATATTCTTGATATCATCAGGTTTTCCCCTTATAGCCATAGTCTCCATACAGTTGTGTTCATCTAGATGTATATGCATAGTGGAAACGATATGGGTATGGTCCTTGTGCTGTAGATCTGTAAGTTTATCTGCTATGCCTCTTTTCTCATGGTCATAAACTATAGTGAGCGAGCCGTATACCTTTTCTTCTGACACTTCCCATCTTTCTTCGACCAAAAAGTTTCTAATGAGATCCCTTATCGCTTCAGAGCGGTTAGTGTACATCTTTTCATCTATCTTTTCATCGAACTTTTCCAATAATTCCGTAGGAACGGAGACTCCGAACCTGGTTGTGTCATCCATATTTATCAAATCAGTGTTATCAATGACAAAGATATATATCTTTCGTGTTACACTTTCCGAAAGACTTAATAATGTTATCCATATCTTTTTCGTGTTACAATTAACGAGGTATATAGATATGGATAACACGAAAGCCCCAAGGGATGCTATATGGAAAATAATAGAAGATGGTAATTTAGGTGAGCTTTTGGATAGAGCCGCGGTTCTGCACGGGCACTATTGTCCTGGGTTGGCGATCGGGGTCAAGGCCGCCTATACAGCGGTAAAAGAGATGGATCTCCACTCGGAAGGCATGGAAGATGTATTGGCGATGATGGAAACAAACAACTGCGCCTCTGACGGTGTGCAGTTAGTTACAGGATGTACCTTTGGTAATAATTCACTTGTATTCAGAGATCTCGGAAAGACAGCCTTCACGCTCGCTAAAAGAGATGGTAAAGGAATCAGGCTTGTATCGAAGCCGGACACAAGCGAGAATTGGGCGGATGAATTTCCTGAGTACCAAGAATTGTTTGAAAAGGTGGTTACAAAGAGAGAAGCGAGTGAAGAGGACGAAAGGAAGTTCTCTAAACTTGCTAAAAAAGTCTCTCATCACGTTGTAAATCTGCCCGCTGAGGACTTATTCAAAATTGAGATAGTAGATGTTGAAATACCTGAATATGCCCCAATACATGATAGTCATATATGCGATAGCTGTGGAGAGAGTGTCATGGCCACGAGAACAGTAGAAGAGGACGGTAAAATTTTATGTTTAGACTGCGCGGCCTCAAATTATAACGAGTTGACTGGATACGGTATAATTTGTGATGGTGAATAAGGTGGATAAAAAAATTTCTATTCTTTTTGTAGGATTGATTCTCTTCTCAGTTTTCAGCAGTGGTTGTGTTAATTTAAGTGCAGAGAGTGATGGAGAAACTAGAACGATAACAGACATGACGGGGAGAGAAGTCGAAGTTCCTAAAGATATAGATGAAGTCGTGGGGATCGAAGCCGGTGCGCTGCGTCTTTTAGTCTACATGAACGCCACTGATATGGTGAGCGGTGTTGAGAATTTTGAAAAAGATGATGGTTTGAGGCCTTATATCATGGCTCATCCTGAACTTCAGGACGAAACAAGTATCGGTCCACAACATGGGGGAAATTCTGAACTGATAATGGACCTTGATCCGGATGTGATCTTTTGGACCTATGCAGAAGCAGGTAAAGCTGAAGATCTTCAAGAACAGACTGGAATACCTGTGATCGCATTAAGATATGGCGATCTAGACGATAACCGGGATATGTTTTACCGTGCTTTGGATACTATCGGAAAAGTCTTGGATAAGACTGAAAGGGCTCAAGAAATCCAGGATTTTATCGAGGGTACAATTTCCGACCTAAATCAAAGAACAGAAGAGATACCCGAAGAAGAAAAAAGTAAATGTTACGTCGGAGGAATAGGACAAAGAGGTCCACATGGAATAAAATCTACATTACCTGACTATTCTCCGTTCGAGTTCGTAAATGCAAAGAACGTTGCGGATGATCTAACCACTGAGCATGCCATGGTAGATCCTGAAAAGATTGTTGATTGGAACCCGGAGAGATTATTCATCGATGAAGGGGGATATGAACTTTTAAAAGATGACATTGAAAACAACGATCTTTACAAAAGTATAGATGCTGTTAAAAATAATGAAACCTATGCGGTTATGCCCTTCAACTACTATACAGCTAACTATGGAACTATACTTGCAGATTCGTATTACATAGGAAAAGTTCTATTTCCAGAGAGGTTCAACGACGTTGATGCTGAAGAAAAAGCAGATCAGATATACAAAGAGCTTGTCGGAGAAGGTGTTTATGACGAAATGGAAGAGGACTTTGGCGGATTCAAGAAAGTTGATCTAAAGAGATAATAACATGTCCAATAAACCAGATATTTTGAAGAGCTATGATGAACATATATCAAAAAAAGTAATGTTCATCTTAACATCTATCCTTTTATTATTCATACTCGTAGTTATAGCCGTTTCTATTGGCCCATCAAACAAACCTTTAGATGTGGTTTTTTACGCACTTTTAGGAAAAGGTGATGAGGTCGATATAGGTATAATATGGCGTATCAGGATGCCTAGAGTAGCGGGAGCTATATTAGCGGGCCTCGGTTTGTCTGTGGCTGGGGCAACCATGCAGAGCATATTGAGGAATCCTTTAGGGTCTCCCTCAACGATGGGTATATCCTCGGCAGCAGCTTTTGGGGCTGCGTTTTCTATACTATACCTAGGAGCGGGAGGTACTTACAGCAGCGGTGCCGATGCCATAACCATCCATAATCCCTATATGACAACCGTTTCAGCTTTTACTTTTGCGATGGTGGCCACCCTTGTCCTTTTACTACTTATCAGATTGACCGATACTTCACCGGCAACATTGATTTTAACAGGCGTAGCATTAGGTTCTCTTTTCAACGCGGGTATACTTTCCCTACAATATTTTTCCACCGACGAGACTAATCTGGCTGCCTTCATAGCATGGAGATTCGGTGATATAAGCAAGATACTAGGTAACTGGCATTGGATAATGATCTTAGCGGCTGTGGTTATCCCGATCTCTATATATTTCATAAAGAAAAGCTGGGATCTCAACGCTCTTGACAGTGGAGATGAAACTGCTAAAAGTCTTGGTGTTGACATCGAAAGAACAAGGATCGTAGGCATGGTATTATCTTCCCTGGTCACAGCAATAATCGTATCCTTTTTTGGGATAATCAGTTTTGTAGGCTTGGTCGTTCCTCATATAATCAGAAGGATTATCGGTGGAGACGAAAGATATCTGATCCCTGCTTCTGTTTTCTTTGGAGGCGCGTTTTTATTAGCCTGTGATACAGTAGCTAGAACGGTAATATCTCCAGAGATACTACCTGTGGGTATACTGACTTCGTTCATGGGTGCGCCGCTTTTCATATATGTATTAATAAACGGGAGGTCTTACTGGTGAGTCGATTGGAAGCTAATGGAGTGCATTTTTCATACAATAACGAGCCTAGGGTATTAAAGGACATAGATATAGAAATAAAGGAGGGTGAGATCTTAGCTTTAGTAGGCCCCAATGGCTCAGGAAAGAGTACTTTGCTGAAATGTTTAGGAAATTTTCACAAACCCAAAAAGGGCACTGTGAGGATAGATGGGAAAAGTATAACGGATTACACTCTGAACGAGAAAGCGAGAAAATTAGGATATGTCCCACAGATAGAGAATGTTAATTTTCCTTCTACGGTATTCGAGACGATACTCATGGGAAGAAAACCATACATCTCTTGGAAACCCGGTGAAAAGGACAAGAAGATAGTATCTGACCTGATCAAAAAGATGGAATTAACCGATTTTGCTATGAGAGATATCGACGAATTGAGCGGAGGGCAGAGACAGAAAGTTTTTGTAGCTAGGGCGTTAGCACAACAACCAGAAATATTGTTATTAGACGAGCCAACGAGTAATCTTGATCTAAAACATCAATTAGAAGTATTGAATATAATAAAGGAACAGACTAAGGAAGATATTTCGTCGATCATTGCCATTCACGATCTTAATATGGCCATCAGATACAGTGATAGAATAGTTATGCTAAAAGAAGGGGAGGTCTATGTCTCAGGTGGCATGGATGTTGTCAACAAAGATAATATTAGGGAAGTTTATGAAGTTAAGGTTCGTGTGGGCGATCATGCGGGATGGTTGACGGTAACACCAGATGAACCGATGAACCAGAGTCAGACTTAAATTGAGATCTATTAGATACTAACTTTTAGGTAAACTTTTATAGAACTTCTCTTCATTTTATACTTGATGGTTCCACGTCAAACGGCAATAGATGAAGAGCATGAAATCGATTTTGTAGATAGGAAAAGCCATCTTGCGGAATTGAGTCACTATAAAAATTCTATAGAATCAGGTGAGGGAAAGACTGTTCTGTTGAAAGGTGAGACTGGAGTAGGTAAAACTCGTTTGGCGGAGGAGTTTCTTAAAGAGTGTGAAAACCAAGGATTTCAAGTACTGAGAAGCAGATGTCTTTATTATGAAACTTCTGAACCCTATCTTCCTTATTATGAAGCGTTGGAGGAACATCTCGAGGAAGATAGTGGGGAAGAGTTCGGTCCAGCATTCATTCAACCCAGCTCCTCCGGCTCGAAATCGACAGGATCCGCTCCTATGAGTATGATGGGCGGGGCACAAAATTTGCAAGAAGAATCAGACACCTCTTTAGCGAGTCAGCAGGAGATGATGTTCAACCGAGTTTCTGATCTATTAAAAGAATTATCGGAAGAAAAGCCGGTGGTTTTCTTTATGGACGATCTCCAATGGATCGACAAATCTTCCGCTCAATTGATGCACCACCTAGCTAGAGATATCACGGATAACTCTATATTATTGCTTGGTGCTTATCGGCAGGAAGAGCTGAGATATGTAGAAGAAGAACTCCCTCTTAAGGAGACCTTAAACAGGCTAAAAGATGAAGACCTAGTGAATATCATCGAAATCTCAAGATTTAATCAACCTACTACTAGTAAATTGGTGAAAAAATATCTCGATAGAGAAGATCTTCCAGATGACTTTACCTGGACGATTTACAGGGAGAGCGAAGGAAATCCTTTCTATGTGATCGAAATGCTCGATTCGATGAAACAGGAAGATGTAATTAGTCCAGACTCGTATACATGGGATCCAGAGGAAGAACTCTCCAATATATCCATACCTTCGACTATCAAAGATATCACTTCTAGAAGGATTGAGAGGTTAAACAAGGAAGAAAAAAAGATATTGATGTTCGCTTCTCTAATCGGGAGTGAGTTCAATTTTCAACTATTAGAAAAAGTAATCGATATGGACGTCATCGAGTTATTGGATATAATAGATAACCTCGTGGAAAAGGGCCTCATCGAAGAAGATCAAGGTGAAGATGAACTTTATCGATTCCATCACCTTCAGACGCGAACTACTCTTTATGAGGAGATGGGTTCGAGTAGAAAACGAGTTTCACATAAAATGATGGGGGAAGCACTCGAAGAGTTCTATTCGGATAATCTAGAGGAGCATTATTACGAATTGAGTAATCACTTCTATGAAGGTAAACAATACGAGAAGGCCTATGAATATTCTAAAAAATCTGCGGAAAGATCTTTGAGGAGCCTAGATATAACCCGCGCTAAAGAATATTATGAAAAAACATTGGAGTCCTTACAAAAAGCTTCAGATATCGAGAATGAAATAGAGAAAGAGATGGATATTTTAGTCCGACTAGGTCAGTTGAATTATGATATGAGTGATTGGTACTCGGCTAAAGAGATTTACCAAGAACTTATCGAAAAAGCGGAAGAAGCTGAAGACCAGAAGATGAAATCACTGGGATTGAGACGTTTAGGCCACGCTTACAAGAATATAGAGAAATATGAAGAAGCGAAGGAATACTGTCAGCAAGCTCTTGATTTGAGTGAAGAGATCGACGAGCTTGAGGGGATTTCTGAGGCCCATAGAGGACTCGGATATGTTCACTGGCGAGAAGGTCATCTCGAAGTGGCGGAGAAGCATTACGAAAAAGCCATCAAGAATTCAAAGAGGAGCGGCAATAATAAAGAACTGGCACTCAATTATATAGATTTTGGAAATGTACATGCCCAGAGAGGAAATCACGATAGAGCTATGCAGTATTACGAAAAAAGCCTACCCATATTGAATTCTAGAGACATTTTTGCTCAGCTGTCTAGAGCTTACAACAATCTTGGAGATCAGTATATGAAGAGAGAAAAATATGATCAAGCTATAGAGTACTTTGATAAATGTATCGAAAATGCCGAACGGATAGGAAATGACTTGTATATGGGTTGGGCATCATTCAATGCCGCTGAAGCTTTGGTTAAAAAGGGAGATCCAGAAGAAGCTTTGAAATATATTGAAGGAATAGATGATGTAATGGAGAGTTTGGGGGAAAGGATAGGTTTAGCCAGTGTTAGAAGAGTTGAAGGTATGATCAAGAAAGAAGTAGATGGTGACTTAGATGGTGCTATAAAATTATATAAAGAGGCACAGGAAATCTTGGAAGATTTTGATGTTCCGTTCAACAAAGGAGAAGATATGATGGAATTGGGGATAGCCTATAAAGAAAAAGGAGAATACGAAAAGGCTAGAGAAAATTTTGAAGAAGCAAAGAAGCTATTCAAGAAGGTCGGACAGGGCGCTAAATTTCTTGAAAAAGTCGAGAGAGAAATTGAAGAGCTCGATGAAATCGAATCCTAAAAAGGGATAATTGTCTTTACGTCTGAGATTTTGGTATGATAGCTGGCTAGACCTGAGATGGGACAAGCTTTAAATCGAAGTTGGATATAAAGCTTATGAATGATGAACCCCCAGTTCAAGAAGAAGAAGATAGTTATTATTGGTATAATTATCATATTGCTTCTTGCATGGACACTTGGAAATTTGAGCGTTTCATATTTTTCGATGGAGGGAGAAGACCTTTGGAGAGGAGATGAAACAGAAGTTGGTGACTCAGGTCGTTCTCCTGCTGGTTATATAGATATACCAAAATATATTATAGACTTAGCCGTTGGTGCAGTATTTGTATTCGCATCTATAGGTATTCTGATCTCTCCCACGGAAGAACTCAAGAAAAAGGCTGGGCAATTATTTTTTACATTTATCGGTGTCATCGTAGCTTGGAACCGCGACTTGATCAGGTCTTACATATTTTCTATTGATCTTCCGGAAATCAATTTACCTTCGTTTCCTAATATATCATTCGGTGAAGTGATCGATCCTATAAGGTCATCTCAGGCTACCTCGAATATCTCTGGTATAGGCGTGCTTTTGTTCCTGGTTACGGTACTTGTGTTCACTTTCCTGCTCTTTAGACGGATGGAATCATCCTCTGAAGATTCAAAAGACAAAGAAGAAAATATAAGTAAAACAGCCGACAGGGCATTGGAGGAGCTTCATGAAGGAAAAAATGTGAGAGACGTGATAATCCGTAATTATCAAAAGATGTGTCTTATTTTAGAGAGAAAAGGTGTTAATCAGGAAATATCCTATACACCTAGAGAACTCGAAAATAAAGCTTTAAATCAATTGAGCCTAAAAGAGAAAACCATCGACAAGATGACGAAACTATTTGAAGAGGCCAAGTACAGTGATCATCCTTTAAAGGAAAAAGAACGCGATAGAGCTATCGAAAACTTCAAACAAATTAGAGATCAACTGGGTGGTGAATAAATATGCCTCTTGGTGGTGGAGGAGAAATGGCTTCTAGGATTCCAGGTTGGAACGAAGACGCTACTGCCTGGGGTTATATGGAGTTCATTAAGTTGGCGTTGATTGGAGCATTCATAATCATAATACTCTCTATTAAGGGTGTCCGAGCAGCGATGGTGATGACCGCTCTATTGATACCATTGTTTTTGTTATCCATAATCGTAGGAAAAAACAAGGAATTGCAAGATATTTGGGAAACCTCTACAAAAAAGGAAAATTTTTCGAGACTTCCTCTCAAAGAAGATGTCCACTCTATTCGTAACGCGAGGAAGGGTTCAAAGGTGAAACAAGCTTTAATCGAAGAGAGGCTCAGAGACGAGATATTCTACACCCTTAAAAACAAAAATGAACTTACAGAGGAGGAAATAAAAGAAATAAAAAATGACCCCAAGAAAGTAGATGAATTTATAGAAAACGATACCTTCCGGAGATATCTTCTGAATATGAAATCCTTAGCCGATTTTAAAACGATTCAAAAAGGCAAAAAAGGTGATCCGTTCACTAAAAAGATCCAAAGGATTGGGAGCAATAACGATATAGATTTCGAAGAGAAGGTTAAGGAAACCATGAATGAACTGGAAAAGATTAATAAATGGACGAATAATCCTGATGATAATTCATGAATACAACTAATTTTTCGATGTTGTTTTCAATCTCCATCCTAGCCCTTATTCTGAGCTTGGCGACTTTGAATTATCCCCTTATGATCGTGACTATCGTATCCATGACCATTATCGCGATCGGCTATTTTGGTCTTCCTGGCGAGGTTGAGTCTATAGTAATAGAAAGGGATCGAGAGGAAGTCCATTCATATGAAGGTGAAGAGATGGAAGTAGGATTCACCGTTAAAAATGAAAGTGAAGAAGAGGTCTTTCTCGAAATCATAGATGAATTATCATCCAACTTAGAATTGACAGAAGGATCAAACCATCAATTAGTCCATCTAGGGCCTAAGGATAAACAAAAGATAAAATATAGTGTAAAATTCTTGAAAACCGATAATTATAAAATCGGGCCTGTAAAAGCCAGGCACATAGATACATTCGAACTTTTTTCTCAAGATATGATATTCAAAAAGTACATGAATGTTGTAGCAATGCCGCCTATAGAGGAACTAAGTAGAACCAAACTGAGACCTCAGCATACTAGAGGCTGGTTAGGTAATATTAAATCCTCTCAGATGGGGTTGGGCTCTGAATTTTTTTCTATAAGGGAATATCTTCAGGGAGACGAGATGAGAGACATAAATTGGAAAGCTACCGCTAGATATCTAACCCCTAAAACTAACTCTTACGAGGCTGAAAAAAGCGGGGATGTTATAATAATAGTTGACGCTTTCCATGTATCTAACGTCGGTGTCTTCAAGGACAATATGTTAAAACATTCTGTGAGAGCCGCTACCAGTTTAGCTTCCGATATCCTTTCAGATCGAAATAGGGTCGGTCTGATGGTGATAGGCGATTTTGTTAGATGGGTTTACCCTCGATCGGGCGAAGAACAGTTATATCGGATAATGGATAATCTTATGAGTTTAGACAGCGGAAGTATGTGGCGTTTAGAACATGCTAATTATATTCTAGATAATATATTCCCAAATAGGTGCCTTTTACTTTTTATCTCTCCTCTGACCAGTGAAAAAGTGACCGATGCCATAGCCGGTCTTGCGAGAAAGAAATATGATATAGCCGTTCTTTCACCATCTCCTTTAGACCTACAAAAACGATATCTACAAGGGGATGAAGAGCTTGCGGAGAGGCTCAGAACTATAGAAAGAAAGAATCGAATGGCCCATTTAAGAAATTACGGGCCGGTCATCGATTGGGATCCTGGACAACCGTTAGAGGTAGCTATTGAGGGGGTGAGACGATATCAGATGAGAAAATAGAAGAAAATGAGAGTACATTCTTTTTGCAATGGACAAGTCAATTTACTGGAAAAAGATATGCCCAAATTAGGGCTTTTTTCGTTATATTCGTTTTGATAGTACTATCAGCTGTATTTTCTTATCCTAATCTATTATGGTATGGAGCCATCATAGGAGGTGCACTATCGGCTGTAGGATTTTTCGATAAAAGAAAAATTTTAGTCAATTTAGGAGTAGGAATTATGGGCTCTGCATTTTATTTAAGTAATTTAGATTTCCCCTTTACTCTGCTAAATGTGACAATTTTAGTGGGGGCACTAGTATTATTTTATGCTGCACTACTGTACATAAATAACCTGATGAGAATAAATAGCATCCTTAGATGTTCAGAAGGAAAAGAAAATGAAATATTAGAGGACTATAGAAAAGAATGGAATCATTCTTTGTTGAAAAATTCTTCTCTTACGTTTGTGATTTCATTATTGGCGATGTTAATAAGTTGGGCGGGTTCCTTCAATTTCAGCGAAGAGACCGATATAATGGTCCTGTTTGGTTTTTCTCTTTTATTCGTAGCTATTACGATATTTCTGATATACTTCCTGATCATCAAACTCCCGGATTTTCATCAAGGCTAAACAGGCAGGAAACTCCTTCCTTCATGTGCAGGATAAACATCCTTTCATTCCTCGTTAGCACTGCGGATGTTGCAGGATTAACATCCTTTCATTCCCGAAACTCACTAGTTGAGGGAAAAGAGGACAAAGTCCTCGCATCCTCACTAGCGACGAGGAATTAAAAATTCCTCTTCCACTGGAATTATTTCATAACAGTGACTCCCGTAGTCATGCTTTAAATATGGGGAAGATGATGTTAATACACTGTATCCGAGTACAGTAGGCTGCACCATAAAAGGCACTCTTCTTGAAGGAGAGAAAACCGCTTCGGTTGCGTTACGCCACTGTGGATGAGATACAAACCCGCACGCTGGGCAAAAGCCGTTCCATGAGGAGCGATGAAACGACTGACCATGTTTCGTTCTCTGCGTGTGTGAGTCACGGTCAACTGGCCCTTGAATCAGGTGCGTTGAAGCGAACGTGAAGCCATGTGCCTCTCCGTTCCCGTTTTGCGGGATAGAGTGGAGTACACTGATAATTAAATTGTCTCTGTGGTCTGGTCCTGCCATATTACAAGCCTCCTCCTTCAGGTGGAGGTAGTTGACAAATCTAAATGATGATCGGTAGATAGAGATATCTTCGTAGTTTCCTATCAAAAAATCAAAAGAAATCCGAAAAATTATATATATCTAATCACCCTCACATTTTACAATGGCTAAAAGAGTGTTGATCGTGGATGATACTAAGTTCATGAGAAAGATGCTTAGAAAGATCCTCTCAGTTAAATACAACGTAGCTGACGAGGCTGAGAATGGAAAGGAGGCTGTCGAAAAGGTAAAAGAACTAGATCCCGATCTCGTGACTCTCGACGTCGTTATGCCCGAGATGGACGGATTTGAGGCATTATCGGAGATAAAAAACCATGACGAAACTCAGAAAGTGATCATGTGTACGTCTGTGGACCAGCATGAGAAAGTCACGGAAGCAATAAAGAGAGGAGCCGATGGTTATATAGTTAAGCCGTTTAAAAAGGATAGTGTTTTAGAAGAGATAGGAAAAGTCCTTGAGGAATAATATAATAATAAAAAGATAAGAGAGTGTTGTACTATTAAAACAACACCTGATTTTTTTAGTTTTTGAGATGTAATTCTCCAGATATTTTCTTATTCAAATTGGCAAGTTCTTCTTCACTATAGGATTCTTTCAGATACTCGACCGTGTTTCCTTCTTTTTCGTGCATTTTCTTTATCAGTTCGTCTACATTTCTTTCATCCATCATACCACCATCGTCTGACACTTTGTCGGACAAAACAACGAGTAAGTTACTTATATATTTTTCGATTGGGTAATAACAACACTCTGGATGCCCAAGTTGACCCTCTATTGATTTATCTATTCGTCTGACACTATCACTAATAGCAAATTTTGTTAATCTTGAGAAACTATAAATATCATCCTAAGCATAATTCGATAAATGACTTCAAGTAAAATCAGCGCTGTCGTAGTAGATGATTCGAATTTCATGGTTACCATATTAACAGACATACTTGAAGAGAATGAACAGATAGAAGTAGTAGGCACTGGTGGTAACGGTGAAGAAGCTATAGAACTTAACAGAGAGAAAGATCCTGATGTCATATTAATGGACATCGAGATGCCCGTGATGGACGGGCTCACCGCCGTAAAAAAAATCATGTCCGACAATCCTACACCAGTCGTTATAGTTTCCGCGATGGAAGATAAGAAGACTGGGATGTCAGTGAAGGCTCTAGAAGCGGGAGCTGTGGATTTCATCCCAAAGACATCTGGTTCTTTATCGATGGATATCAGGAAGAAATCAGACGAGATCACTCAAAAAGTTATCAATGCTGGAAAGACCGATATGGAATCTTTGGAGTTGGAAAAGGGAAAGCCGATAGAAAAGGAATTCGTCCCAGAAAAATTTAAAGATAATATTATCACTATAGCTTCATCCACAGGCGGGACGAGAGCTTTAGACAGCTTACTATCTAATCTACCCTCTAATTTCCCTGTTCCTATCGTTGTAGTCCAGCATATGCCCCCTGATTTTACCGAATATCTAGCTTCTACATTGAATTCAAAACTTGAGCTCCCAGTTAGGGAGGCTAAAGATCATGATAATATCGAACCTAATAATATCTACATAATCCCTTCGGACTATCATGGAATGGTAAGAGAATGGAATGAAGAGAAATCTATAGTCCTCAAGAAAAAACCCAAATTACACGGCGTTAGACCCTCTGCGGATTATCTTTTCCAATCCGCCGCCGAAGTATATCGGGATAAAGTTATTGGGGTAGTTTTGACTGGAATGGGAAAGGATGGAGCTACCGGAGCTAAAATAGTAAAAGATAACGATGGTTTTCTTGCCCTCCAAGATGAAGAGAGTTCCGTTGTATATGGGATGCCTAAATCTGCGAAAAATAAAACAACTCCTGATTTTGAAGGAACACCTTCTGAAATTGGAAAGAAATTGGTTGATATGTTTATGGAGGAGAAATAATGAGTGAAGAATATCAAGAAATGTTTGAAGAAGAGACAAGAGAACAAATTGAAAAGATGAATGAGAATCTTTTGGCATTGGAAGATGATCCGAAGGATATCGAATTGATAGAAGAAATCTATAGAGCCAGCCATACTTTGAAGGGTATGGCGGGCACAATGGGTTATGACGGTATCCAGAAGATAAGTCATAGGATGGAGGAACTTTTTGATAAGTTGAAGGGCGAAGGGGGTAAGGTAGAGGAAGAGCTTTTCGATCTTCTTTTTGAATGTGTTGACACCATAGAAATACTCGCTAGCGGAGAAGACGAAGATTATGGCCATTTGGTAAATGAGCTCAACGAGCTAATAGAAGGAGGTGAAGTTACAAAGGAAGAGGGGAGCACTGAAGAAGAGGTTGAAGTCGAAGAGTCTGAAGAAATAGAAGAGATAGATGTCCCAGACGAAGTGCAAGAGAAATTAAAAGAAAAAGCAGAGGAAGAGATCTCCTTAGGTATATTGGAAGTTTCTCAAGAGGAAAAGCTGCCCGCTGTTAGAGGCATGGAGGTCCAAGAAAAGTTAGATTTTGAATGTGAAATGTTCTATCCCGATCCTGATGAAGTAGATCCACAGCATAACCAGTTTTATATCGTGACTGAAGAAGAGATAGAAGAAAAAGATTTAGATAAAACAGCCGGGTTAACAATCGAAGTAAGAAGAGGAGCTGGAGAAGGTCTCCTAAAGCAAAAGAAGGGGGTAGAAAAACCAGAAAAGGAAGAAGAAACCGAAGAAAAAAAGGAAAAAAAGAAAAAGAAGGAAAAAAAGATTTCGACATCGGACAAGATAAAGGTAGACCTAGAAGATATCGAACATATAATGAACCTAGTAAGTGAATTAGTTATTTCAAAAGGTACTTTGGAAGATCTTTCTCGCTCTTTGGAATCGGATAGACTTTCTAATGTGACCGGGAGAATAGACAGGATATCCAGCGAGTTGAGAGAATCGGTCCTAGACATGAAGATGACGGAAGTCAAGACCGTCTTTAGACGCTTCCCGAGGATGGTGAGAGATCTTGCTAAGGAGAATAATAAAAAGGTCGATTTCGAAATGCAGGGTGAAGAAATAGAGCTGGATAGAACCATTCTCGACCGAATAACCGATCCTTTAGTTCATCTTTTGAGGAACGCTATAGATCATGGTATTGAGCCTGTAGAAGAAAGAGAAAAGAAGGGAAAGCCAAAAAAAGGTAAGATCAAACTAGCCGCGACCCAAAAAGAGGAGAACGTTGTAATAGAAGTAAGCGATGACGGTCGAGGATTGAATAAAGAGAAGATCAAGGAAAAGGCCATCGATAATGATCTTATAGACGAAGAAGAAGCTGAAGAAATATCAGATGAAGATTTATACATGTTTATATTCAATTCCCATTTCTCCACCAAAGACGAGGTTACTAAAGTCTCTGGAAGAGGAGTTGGCATGGAAGTGGTTAAGAAAACCATGGATTCTCTTGGTGGAGAAGTAAACGTTGAGTCAGAGATCGATGAAGGTACAACTATCAGATTGACATTACCTCCTTCGGTGGCAATAGTTCAGGCATTCCTGATTAAGGTCGGAGACGGTACTTACGCTGTACCTTTAGAAGACGTAGTTGAAACTGCTCAGGTCGATTTGGAGCAGATAGAAAAAATCAAAGGAAATGATTTCGTGAAAATCAGGGATGAATATTTACCTCTTATCTATCTGCAAGAGGAGTTTGAAGGATATCCTGCGAGTTCTATAAAAGAGGAAAAAGAAAAGCTAAAAGTCTCGATCGTTTCCAAAGAAGGAAAGACCGCCGGTCTAGTTATAGACGACGTCCTAACCGAAAAGGAGATAGTTATAAAACCGCTGCCGGAACATCTTCAGGGTCTCGGAGGATTCATGGGGGCAACGATACTTGGAGACGGTACTATAGCGATGATACTCGACACGCTTCACTGGATAAAGACTACCTCTTAAACACCCTTCTTTTTAAATTGTAGGATTCAACCTTGTCCTTAGCTGGTGATCTTAAATTTTCAGACATACCTATAACAAGATAGCCTCCTTTGCTTAAACTTTCTACGAGCCTTTCCATCAATTTGCTTTTAGCCTCGTTGTTGAAGTAAATCATCAGATTTCTACAGAGTATAAGATCGAATTTCTTTTTAAAGGAGGTTTTGAAGATGTCTTTTTCCTTGAACTCCACCAATTCTTTGACCTTGCCTTTTACCTGCCAACCGCCCTTTTTATCTTTAAAAAACTTTCTTTTTTCTGATTCGGATAAGTTTTTGATCGATTTACTGGGATATTCGCCGTTTCTCGCAAAATCTAGGGCTTCATTATCCAAATCTGTAGCGGTGACGGAAAAAGAGAGATTGGCAGGAGGATTATTTTTTAAATAACTGATAGCAAGCGAATATGGTTCTTCTCCGGTCGCACATCCAGCTGACCAGACATCAAAACTATCTAAAACACCTGTACCCTTATTTTCGATTAATTCGGGTATAAGTTCATCCTCTATAATTTCCCAGACTTCCTCATCTCTTTTAAATCTAGTCACGTTCACCGTAAGGAGATCTCTAAGCTCTTCGATCTCTTCTTCGTGTTTTTTGATATAGTCGAGATATCCCTCAAATTTTGGAGTTTCTACGACTCTCATCCTTGCGTGAAAACGTCTTCTCAAGTGCCGCTTAGAGTAATTATCATAATCTACGCCTATTTTTCGGGATACTTCTTTTCTAAGTCTTTTAAATCCCTTAGAATCAGTATTTTCTTCTAGTTCTGGCATCCTATTCTACCCGCCCTAACTTTTCTCTTTAATATCAAGGTCTTCAGTTTTTTTGCTTATCAATTCATCCATGTCTATTACTCGTATACTCTTATTATCCTCTAGGCTGATTATCCATTTGAGCATCTTGTCCCTTAAATTCGTGATAGAAGTGGGATCGACTAACTGTTCTCTTTCGGGTGTGATCATATCTTTTAACTTATCTACTGGCATGGCGTATTTTTCATCCTCATGAGTTATTAATAGTACCTCCTTCCATCCTTCTCTGGTTTCACCTATTCCTAGAACTTTTTTAAGATCAATAACGGGAACCACATCTCCTCTTAATTTTGCAGCACCCAACACATAATCTGGAGCACCGGGAATATTGAAAGTATCTACATCCTTAACTATTTCATCCATCTCGTCCACTGAGACGCCATAATCTTCGCCGCTTAGTTCAAAAATAGTAAAGAGGAGTTCATTTTCTCTATCGATTCCTTTCATCCCCTCTATCTTTTCTTTGACTTCTTCTTCTAATTCTTTTTTAGTGTCGTCTATATCCATATCTTCTCTTTCCATCAGATCACCTTTCTATCGAATCGCCTATCTTCTTTTTACCTTGAGATGTGAGATCAACAATCTTATCTATGCCTATCTCTTCTATTAACCCTTTTTCCTTCAATCTTTTCAAGCTATTTAAGACCTTTTCATGGTCACTTTCGATCAGATCCGAGAGTTCTTTAGACGAGTTGATACCACTTTCGATCGCCAAGATCATCTCCTTTTCCAGTTCAGAGATAGTTATATCCGTAACGTCTTTTCCTATCAAAATTTCTTCGAAATAATCGTAAAGGATCGAGAGAGAAATACCCGGAGAATAAAGGAGATCGGTGAATTCTTCTTCGTTTTTCTCGTAGCTTATCTTTACCGCATCATGACCTTTTACCTTGTCAGAATCTATTCTATATATATCATCCTCGGATAATTCGTTTACTAATTCTTCTCCCACATTTTTTATCTTCATAGATCTTGGATTTATTTCCAAAATACCTCGTTCCCATTCTTTACTAGTGTTAATCCTTCCCCCAACCCGATAAGGAGATATGTAGTAGATGGGTATACTCGAGATCGATGCGACCAAAACACTCCTTTTTAGATAACTCTTCTGATTAGATCTGATCAGACCGAAATAGTTTTTTTCGTCTTTTGTATAAAAGAAGTTAAGTATATTTTTTCCCTTTCCTTTTTGAAAATCTAATTTTTTATCCATATTAAATATATTGTTGAGTGGTATGTAACCCTCAGAATTCATCCCTTTGTATATCAAGTATTTACTGGTGATCACTATCCTTGTCTTCTCCCAGCTTAAATTCCCCTTGATCTTTCCTCCTTGTCCAGCTGGTATTATCGCTTCGTCAACATTGTTATACAATTGATCTTGAGCCATTTTTTTCCCTCTTCATTTTGGTATTCATAATGAAACTTTTCATAAATATAATCTCACATCGATTCGCCTGAATCATCTAAAGCCTGTTTTCCTTCTGAACTTAACTCGACTATTTTTTCTCTTCCGACTATATTTATCACGTTCTTATCCTTTAGCGTGTCTATAGAGTTTAATACATCTTCGTGATCCATCTCCATCAATTCGGCTATTTCGGTGGAAGAATTGATCCCCGTCTGGATAGCCATCATGATTTCTTTTTCATCTTCTGAAAGTTTTCTTTTTTTACCCTTTTTCTTCATCAGAACTTCAGAAAAGAAATCGCTCAGTATAGCCAATGAAACTTCCGGCGAGAACATCAGATCAGCTAATTCCTCGTCATCTTTCTCGTATCTGATCTTTATGGCATCGTATCCCTTAATTTTATCCTCACTTTCACCGAATATTTTTCTCTCGGGTATTTCATTAACCACCGAACCGTTTGGAGATTTAATTATGACCTTGTTCTTAGTCACCTGAAAAATTCCTTTTTTCCATTCTTTATCGGTATGAATCCTTCCTCCGCTCTGGTAGGGAGAAATAAAATAGATGGGAATATTCGAAATAGTTGCAATAAGTATAGTTCTCTTCAAGTAATCTTTATGGGACGTCTTTATCAACCCCATATAAGTTTCTCCATTCTGCTTATAATTGAAATTGAGAACAGCTCCCCCTTGAGCTTTCGAGTAGCCCACTTTTCTATCCATATAGTAGATTTCATTCAATGGAATCGAACCTTCGCCTTCCGAATTTTTATAGACTAGATATTCTCCAGTTACTGCAACAGTTGTTTTGATCCAGTCTTTATTTCTAAAGTATCGATCACCTTCTGCGGCGGGTATTATCGCCTTTTCTACTTGGTTATACAGTACGTTTTGTTTTCCCATCTAGTTATACCTCATCATCTATCAATTACAATATATATCATGATTCATTTACTATTTAATCCCAACGATTAGATATTCATAATCTATTTTTGGATTTCGATCATTTTCGCTTTCACTTCTTTTTTCTTTCTTTTTATCCTTGCTAGAATATTAGTTTTAAAGTCCTCTGGAATTTCAAAATTTTCATACAAACTTTTACTGTTTCCTTCACTTTTCAGAGTTTCTTCTAAACTAAGAATAGCCTTGTATCTAAATATCTCATGAGCGATATCATTCATCAACTTTGAAGAGGTTTTTAGATCGGAATTGCCGATTTTTTGGTTCAATTTATTGAAATCTATACTTTTCTCTAAAGACTCGTCATCTATCTCCTTTATTTCTTCTCGAATCTTTCTCAATCCAAAATTTACTTTTTCTTTTGAGGGATAGCCTTTTGGAATGAAGAATTCTTGGTTTTCGTATCCTATCTTCATTTTTATATCCACAGTGTTTTTTACTATATCCAACATTAAATCTTCTAAAGTATTTTTTAGTTTATCTTCTATTTCTCTAATCCTATTTAATAGGTCATCAGGTGAGATCCACGTTTTCTGTGATCGTGACTGTAGGATGACACTGCTTGTAGAGTCCTGTATATTTTTCAAAGCTAGTTCTTTTTTACGCTTCAATCTTTTCAGTTTTTGACGATCGGATTTCAGGTTTTTCAATCTTTCAGTCACGAATTCGTTTAAATTTTTTGAAACTTTGAAAGCATTACGATGTTGGGCCGACACTTCATGGTACTTATCGGTTACTTTGTCAAATTTCTGTATCTTTTCTCTTAATTCATCTATATTTTCCTCTATTATGAGTTCTTTTAAGATCTCTTCATATTTGGAATAGATCGGTTCAAGATTCTCTATAGCCTCTTTTGGGATCGACTCAGTGTCGATATCTACTTCAAGTTTTTCTATCCAATTCCTTATCTTTTTGTTTTTTTCTTTCTTCTTGTCTAATCTTTTCTGGATATCGGATAAATCCTTCAATAGATCGTCAAGATAATTTTCACAATTCCTAATCTTTCCATCTTTCAGATATATTTTTGATCTTTCAAATCTATCTGTTAAACCGCTTGTATCTATTCCTTTATCTCTAAACTTCTCGATGTGCTCCTGTATGGTCTTCATGTCACTTATTATCTCATCTCCTTTGTCCTGTCTATTTTTGATCTTTTCGCCGAGCTTGAGAAATCTATTGTATATCTCTTTGTCTTTACCCGGCGTATCGGTATCTACCGATTTTTTCAATTTTTTATATTTTCTTTTCAGATCGGGAACTGGTATTACTTCTTCAGTATTTGAAATAAGATCATCTAAAGTTGTAAGTTCATACCTGAAGACATAGACTTTTTTATCTTCAGATCCTGAAATCATGACATTTTGATCTTCAAAATTTCCAAAAGCGATCTCATTTATGGCGTCTCTTGGTACGTTAGATACCGAAGGAAAAGAGCTTTCTTCTTTCCAAATGTAAAGGCTGCCAACTTTCGTTCCGGCGACTATGACATTTTTCCCGTCGATCTCTCCGATCTTGATCGTATTGATCTCACCGTTTAGGGATTCGTCTTTGAACACAAGATCACCTTTTCCATCCCATCCGTACACGATTCCTTCTTCTGAACCTGCGACTATCATCTTTTTACCATTGAAGTCACCAAGATCAACACATCTGAGCCAAGAATCGGGATGAGTACTCTTCCACAAGAGATTTTTTTTCTTGTCCCATGCATAAACATTTGAAGATATGCTTATAATACCCTCTTTTCCTCCTAAATCGCCTACTGTTAGACCGACTAAAGATTCTTCTGACTCCGTCCCCTCCCATACCAAACTTCCAGTAGCGTCCCACCCGTAAATATTGTTATCTCCCGAACTACCTATAACGGCTTTTTTTCCATTTAGTTCCGTGATCCTTACTCCGCTTATCCATGAATTTGGTTCATCTCTAGCCCATAAGAGATTTCCTTCTTCATCCCATACGATCAGATTGGTGGACCTGACCTCCAAACCTCCGCATCCCGCTACTACAACATTCCTCCCCTTCAATCTCCCGGTCTTTAAATCGGTGATCCAAGATTCTGGTTGAATTCCAGTCCAAATAGATCCCCCCTTTTCGCTCCATACGTAAACGTTATTTTCCTCTGAACTGCCGAAAGCCTTTCCCGATCCTGCTATAACGACCTTTTTGTCTCCAAGTTCATCTACCAAGAGACTGCTGATACCGCTTGTTATATCCTCTTTTTTCCACTTCTCCTCTCCTTCCTTATCCAAGATGTAGACTGTTCCCGATCTAGACCCAACCGCCATGATATTATCATCATCCAATTCCCCTGCACATACGCAGGAAATAGAATTATCACTTTCTGTAAAAGTCCATAGATTCTCAACAGTTGGAACACTGTAGAGTATGGGAACAAGATCGATATCCTTCGCTATTTCTTCATACACTTTTTTGATTCTCTTCTCAACCTTACCGCCATTACTTTCTAATCTTCTCAGGAGTTTAGGAACAACCTCTTCTGGATCTTTCTTTCCTTTCTTTACTAGTTCTTGGAAAGCATTTTTTCTTTTCCAGAATCGGCCAAGATTTGAGATCAACTCGTCCAAGGAACTCATTAAACGGTCATAAGAGAGAAACTAAAAAAAAGTTCCTGTAACTTTTCAGAAACTGAAATTTACTAACCCCTGTTTATGAAAAAGTTACCTTTATAAAGAAGAGTAGAGATAAAGAATTAAAGGCCGGGGGAAGCTAATCATGTCTTTTGATGATGAAAAAAAATACGAACATATCTTGGACGGGATGAAGGACGCCGTTTTCGTCCATAATCTAGATGGTGGATTCATAAAGGTAAATAGAGCCGCCGTAGAAAGATATGGATACAGTAGAGATGAATTTATGGAGATGACGCCTTATGAATTAGATTCTGAAGAGAGCAAACCCTTGGTAGAGGGGAGATTGGAGGAAATAAAGAAAAGAGGACATCTCACTTTTAAGGCTGAACACGAAACAAAGGATGGAAGGAAGATACCTGTCGAAATAAATTCCTCACTGATTAAATTCAAAGATGAAAAAGTTGTACTGAGCGTAGCTAGAGATATAACTGAGAGAAAAAAAGCCGAGGAGGAATTAAAGAAAAGTGAAGAAAAATTTCGAAGTTATGTAGAAAATGCACCGAGCGGCGTCTTCGTAGTCGATTCGAAGGGTGACTATCTCGAAATCAATGAAAGCGCCTGTGAGATGACTGGATATTCAGAAAAAGAGATGCTAGAAATGAATATATCAGATATAACTACTTCTAACGCTCGAGGGAAGGCGAAAGAGTCTTTTGATAAACTTCTCGAAAGAGGAAAGATGAAAATAGAACTCCCTTACAAAAGAAAAGGCGGGTCTAAAGGGTATTGGATAGTAAATGCGGTAAAAATATCGAAAGATCGATATTTAGGATTTGCGGAAGACGTGACGGAAAGAAAAAAAGCTGAACAAAGATTGAAAGATCTTTTAGAAGAGAGAGAAAATATAATACATAGATTGAGTCATGACCTCAAAACACCGGTGAGTCCATTGGTCAATTTGATTCCTATGGTGAAAGACAAAGTTGGCAAAAAGCTTGACGATGAAATCATCCAAAAAGACCTAGAAATCTGTGAAAAAAATGCGCTTTACCTGAAAGAATTGCTTGAACACATATTGAAGATAGCTGAATACAGTAAAAGCGGTAGAAAAACGGGTCTGCAATCTGTTCAAGTTAAAGAACTTGTTGAAGATTGGTTGTCGAACTTCAAGGGGCGAAATTTGGATGAGATAGAAGAAAAGTGGAATATAGAATTTAGGAATGAAATCGAGTTAGATACCCGGATAGAAGTTGACAAGATGGGTCTTTTTGAAGTATTCGATAATTTAGCTAAAAACTCTCTTGAACATTTATCTAAAGAAGGTAAAATGTTTATCGGTGCGGAGGAAAAAGAGGATTCGGTTATCATCAAGTTCCGAGATACGGGTGGAAATTTGGAAGAAGAAGAGTTAGAGAATATCTTTAAGTACTTTTATACTACCGGAAAAACTAAACATAAACTAGAATCCACCGGTTTGGGTTTACCAATCTCAAAATATATAATAGAAAACCACAATGGCAATATATGGGCAGAAAGATCTGAAGATGGAAAAGGGACTGTCTTCTGTATAGAACTGCCCAAAGAACAGAAGGAGATGCTTTAGATGGATAGAAAAATCATGATCGTGGATGATGATCCTCACCTCCTCTATACTTTAGAGAGGATATTGGAAGACGAGGATTTAGAAGTGATAACGGTAGAGAGCGGAAAAGAATGTTTGGATACTTTAGACGAAGGTTTTGAAGGTATAATATTGATGGACGTGATGATGCCCGATATGGACGGATGGGAGACGGTTCGAGGGATCGCGGACAGATTTGACATGCAGAATATTGTGATATCGATGCTCACGGCAAAGGATTCACCGGCTGAAAATAGAAAGGATCTTCAAAAGTACGTTATAGATTATATCCGGAAACCAGTAACTAGTGAAGAAATAAAAGAAAAGATCTCGGAATATTGGAAATATATGGAATAATGAAAATATGTCGTCTGAATTGTGCAAAAATATAGTAGTTATAGGTTCCGGGACTGGGGGACCCAACGCTTTAAAAGTTATATTCTCCCATCTGCCCGAGTTAGACGCGGCTATAATAATCGTTCAGCACATGTCTAAACAGCTAAACGAAGGTATGGTAAAAAGGATCAACAGTCTCACGAAAATGGAAGTGAAACTTGCGGAGGACGAACGCTTGTCAAGCGGAACGATCTATATTGCACCTTCGAAAAAGCAACTCGATATAAAAGATAACTCTAAAATTTCTTTTTCCAAATGTCCTAAAGAAAGTTTTGCTTGTCCTTCTATAGACGGGGTGATGAAAAGTTTAGATATAAAAAAGGATCATGAGTATGTAGGCATCTTACTGAGCGGGATAGGGCATGACGGTATCGAAGGTATTGAGCATATAGACAGCATTGGAGGCACCACTATAGCACAAAAAGTCTCTTCCGCGATAATATCACATATGCCCGAGGGTGCTATAGATACCGGCAGTGTGGAGTTTATCTTAAAACCCGAAGGTATCAGAGCTAAACTTATAGAATTGTTTAAGAAGTGATTCTGAGGTGTTTAATATAGGTAGAAGAAATGTTCAGTTTGAGGAGGAAGTACAAGCGATCATACCTGCGGGAACTATCAATGAAGTTGAAGAGGATTTTTACAAAGAAAAAGAATGGACACCTTCCAAGATATATCTCACCCCAGATAAACTTATATATGAAACGAAGGAAGAGACCAAAAGGATCGAATTGAACTCAATTTTTTACCTCGATCGTCAGATAAACTTTTTGAAAGCTAGGGAACACAACGTATTGACATTTAATTTCATGACCTCCGACGGCGGATATCTAGCGTTGATAAAAACTTCTTCTAAAAGAAAGCTTAAAAGAACTATTTTAAGGCAAATAATGTCGGGTGCCAAGATTAATTACATAACAAAATATCAAGTCGGAGAAAAGGTAAATAAGGATAAAGAATGGAAAGAAGGAAAATATAGAGGTAAGGGTACAGAGCACGTTCAGATACTTGGAGAAGACAATAGACTTTTAGCGATCCCCCGAAAGAAGATTTTGTTCGTGGCTACTGAGGAACTGAAGGGTAAAAACTCTTTAAAAATATATTACGAAGACGGGGAAAACGAGAACGAAGATGAAGTGATAGTGGATGTGATATATCCCGTCAATACTTCAGTCTCGATGATTTTACAGTACTTTGAGAGTTGCTTCTTGAGAGAAGAACAAAAGATCCCTACTTTAAATCAAAAGGAATTGAAAGTCGTAAAAATTTTGAATTCTCTTGAGAGCGGTAACCAATTTTTGGCTACTAAGATAGCTGAGACCCTCAACCTGGATTTGGAGAGGTTTAAAAGCATTATCACGAGGTTGGAAGAAAAAAAGGTGATCAAAACAGAGGATATAATCCTAAAATTGACTAATATCGGTCAATTTGTGGGAGAAAAAAAATCTGGGTTTTATGATGAAGAGGTCTCCCTAGAAAAGGAAAAATCCGAGGAAATAGTTGATCTACTTTGTGAACTTGAGGAGAAAAAAAGAGAAGAGTGATCCGAAATACGAGGGAAGCAAAACATATTAAACGAGAGAACTATATGAATTCGATAATATGTCGAAGATGTTAGTCTGTTATTATTCGAAGGGTGGTACGACTGAAGAAATGGCCGAAAAGATAGTTGAGGGTGCGGAAGAAAGCGACGCCTCTATTGAGATAGATTTGAAGTCAGTCGAAGAAGCTGACGTAGAGTCTCTGCCTGAATACGACTGTATTATACTCGGATCTCCCACTTATTACGGACTTCCCAGTGCTGAAATGAAGGAATTTTTGGATGAAAGTATAACTCATCACGGAGATCTTGATGGAATCGTAGGTGGCGCCTTCACCTCTAGCGCTAATACCGCCGGAGGAAACGAAACCACTATCATGGCGCTTCTAGAAAGCTTGATCATACACGGGATGATAGTAAAAGGCATGCCTAAAGGAGATCACTACGGTCCCGTAGTGATCGGTGATCCCGACGAAAACGAACTCAAACAATGCCGTTATTACGGTGAATGGATGGCCGAATTTATGGAAAAAATATCGGGTTTGGAGGTCTAGAAATGGAGTTTAGGGAAGTGGTCAAGAAGAGACGAAGCGTGAGGAGTTTCAAAGAAAAAGATATTCCTAAAGAGGATATCGAAGAGATCATCGAGCTGGGACATATGGCCCCTTCCGCTGGTAATCTTCAGGCTAGAGATTTTATTCTCGTTGGAGATGAGAAAGAAAAGCAAAAGTTAGTAAAAAATGCTCACGGGCAATCGTTTATCGGCGAAGCTGCATGGGTGATAGTGGTTTGTGCCAATAAAGAAAGATCTGCGGAAAGATATGGAGATAGAGGAAGAGAACTGTATTCTATACAGGACGCTAGCGCTGCGGTAGAAAATATGCTCTTAGCCGTAGTCGACAAAGGTTATGCCGCAGTTTGGGTAGGGGCCTTTGAGGAAGAAAAAGTGGCGGATCAGCTTAAAATTCCTGCGGGAGTTAGACCGGTAACAATGATACCTGTCGGGTATCCGACAGAAGAACCAACTTCTCCTGAAAAGATGAGTGCAGAAGAATTGATACACGAAGGCAGCTGGTGATTCAAAAGGAAAGATATACATGAGTGATTTTCAGTTATATCTGATTCGTTACGGAGAACTCGGAACGAAAAGCCCTAGGATTCGTAAGGATTTTAAAAATATATTGATACAAAACATAGAGAGAACTTTTCTTTCTAGAGATAAAGAAGTGATTGTGGAGGGACGCCATCATGGAAGGATATTTGCTTATACGCAGGAAAAAAACGCCGGATTCTTCTCTAGAATATTCGGAGTCGTCTCTTATAGTAAATGTGAAGAAATAGAATCTATCGAAGCGGATTTAAGAAAAATCAAAGAAGAAGCTGAAAGATTTGCAGATGATATCGACGGTCAATTCGCTGTCAGAGTCAAAAGGGTAGGAGATCACGAATTTGGTAGCCAAGATATAGAAGAAGAGCTAGGGGCCTTGATTCTAAAAGAAAATCCGGAGTTAGAAGTAAACCTAGATGAACCTGATCACAAGTTCAAAATAGAGATAAGACACAACAGGGCATATATAATCAAGAACGGGAAAAATGGACCAGGCGGTTTGCCTTTAAGTTCTCAGGGTAAAGTAGCCGCATATGTAGATGATAGAACGGATTTAATCGCAACATGGTTGATGATGAAAAGAGGTGCGAGACCATACGTTTATTTTAGCGATCCTAAGTGGGGTAATAAATTAGAGAGATGGGATCCGAATCTGAGAAAGGAAGAAGTTTCTAGTTTAAAGGAGATGCTAGATAAGGATCTGCCCGAAGAGATCGAGGCGATAGTTCTCGGAGAAAGATTACCAAATTTCTCTAAAAAAGAAATAGACACTCTGATTTTACGACCTTTGATCGGTTTGACTGAAGCTCGTATTGAAGATATCTATTCTAATATAAATTACTTAGAAAATCAATATAATAAATGAGGGAGAGAAGCCGATAAGCGATTTTTAAAGCCTTATTGAAAGATTTTCTCTACCGCCTTTCCTGTATTCGTCTATCAGCTGCGCCACCTTATCGTAATCGTAGATACCTTTTCTCGTGAGATCTTCTAAGAACTGGGCTCTTTCTTCCATCACATCGTAGATTTTTCTAGTATCGTCGTAACCTTGGATCTGTGCGATCTTATCCTCTAGAATAAAGCTGTTGTACATACCTTCGAATTCCAGCTCATCTTCCTGTTCATTTCTTTTGAATACCACCCTCATCATCACTCCATCCTGTTCTTCAGAGTAACCCATGATCTCTCCAACCTCAGTTACTCTTCTCAAAACGGCCCCTTTGGTTCTAAAGCTGTCTTGTATCACCGCTACGTTCAGATTATCTATGAAAGTTATCGGGATCCTGATAGGCTCGCCGGTTAGTCGCTGGATCATCCTGTGTATGGAGTCGGCATGGAAAGTCGATATGACAGGATGGCCTGTCTGCATGCCCTGAAACGCCACTCTACCTTCTTCTCCTCTTATCTCACTGGGAACTATATAATCTGGCCTTGAACGGAGGGCTGCTCTCAAAAGATCGAACTGACCGACCTGCTCATCTTCTGCTCCCTCTTCTCTGACTATGAGTTGCTGCCAATTATCGTGTGGTGGCTGCACTTCAGGGGTGTCTTCCACGCTGTAAAGTTTACTATCAAGGTGTATGAAAGGGAGAAAAGCGTTCAGAGTAGTTGTTTTACCCGAAGCTGTTTCTCCGCATATGAAGATGGACATGGAGTTTTCCAAACAGAGCCATATATATCCAGCCAATTCTGGGGATAAAGTATTCCATTCAATAAGATTGGTTATAGAGATAGGATCATCTGGAAATTTTCGTATCGTGAATGATCTGCCTTTGGTAGAAACATCTTCTGGATAAACGATGTTTATTCTAGATCCGTCCGGCATAGCCGTATCCACGATGGGATGAGCTTCACCGACCGGACTGCCTATTCTTTGGCTTAGTCTTTTCAGATATTCATCTAATTCAAATTCAGAGTCAAATGAGATGTTCGTTTTTATCCTTCCAAATGTTTGGTGAATAATAGTAAGAGGCTCTGTTCCCACACAATTTATATCTTCGATATTAGGATCGTTGATCAGTGGATCAAGAACTCCATAATCTACTAGGTCTCTCACAACATAATATTTCAAGATAGGTATCTCATCATCATCTACGTCTAATGTCCTACCTTGGAGTTTCGAAAAGAAACCTCCTCCTTCACCCACGATCCTGTCAAAAATATCATGGATCATTTCCCTCAATTCTTCTCTGTATTCGATCTCCTTCTCGTAATCCGCCTCTCTATAGATATACTTCTTAGCCTTCTCAAGTTTTTCCTGCCTTTCTTCATTTAGTGGGGGTTCTACCGCGATATAATGCTTCTCTTCGTCCTCGGAAACGTAACAATGGATATAAACTAGATCTGTTATGGGATACATTATATTGAAATCATCCCTCACGTCTCCCCAATCTGGACATTCCTCTCTAAATTTTGGCACACCTACTTCTCTTCTGACCCTTTTTATGTAGCTCCCTAAAAAGGGATTTTTTTTCATATGGGCTTTTAACTTCCTCTCCATCTATGATCACACCCCAATAAGTCCGCTCATTACCGAACGAGCGATCAAAGAGGAAACGACTCCTATCCAGGTCATACCTACGGTGTGGTAAAGGATCGACAGCTTATGACTACCTGCAGACATCACCAAAGAGAGAGAAGCAAATATGGCGTGTACAAGTATCGCAGCCAGGATAAATATTTGGATCATCTGAGGGCTGTATTGAACTTGGTGCAGAATGTTTGAAAATTCTGATGTTTGAGTGACCATCCCGATCGAATCGTTCATCATAACCGATATGTTCAAGGTCAAAGTAAGAGTCAGTGCGGCACCAAGGCCCAACCCATAAAAGATCCCTATCATGCCGGAAGCCTGCTGATATCTATCTTTTCTCAAAGAAAGGATTCTAACGAACGTGTCTGAGATTATATCGCTGACATCTCTGACATTGGCACCTAAATCTGTCGAACCGTTATATATGTTCGTAAAAGTGGCTATAAGATTGCTTCCAGTACCAGAAGCGAAAAATCTCCAAGCTTTTTCTTCGTCGATCCTAGTCAGCAACCTTTTGTATAGTTTTTCGATCTCTTCAGTTAGTGGTCCGAAATCGTACTGCCTCAGTTTTTGTAAAGCGTTCTCTACACTTCCTCCTTTCATCGCGATACTACTCGCTATAGCTCTCATGAACGCATCGTAGTTATTATCAGACCTTTTCAATTCCTTTTCAGAGAAATATATCATCAAACCCGGGGCTATGAAAGGACTCAGTGAAATAGCGACTATCCAAAATATATCTAATTGTATGTAGGATACCAATACAAAGAAAAGTACTACAGCTCCCACTACACAGGCGGGTATTACTTTTTTTAGCTTACTCGTCAGAGGAGGTCTTCTATTTAATTGATGCCAAATGGGATCATTTGGCATGACGGTTTTTACGGCTACGGCCATGATCACCTCCGTTATTATGAATACAACTAATCCTCCCGTTAAAAGCAGCATCGCCGAAGTACCGCTAAAGATCGGAAGGATGCTCAGGAAGACTAAAAGAAATAGAGTCGAAGTCATCAGTGCGATAAAGACTTCCTTCAGTAGATCGAGCGTCTCGAGTGCGGATCTATACTCTGTTTCATAATCCTTCATAACTACAGAATGCTCTTTTTCGAGAAAGGTAGTCATGTTCTCTCCGGCTTCCTGCGAGTGGGCGAGCCTGGTTAAAAAGTCTGATAACCTTTCACTGGGTGTTTCATCCGCAACGTCCCTCGCCGCTTCAGGTAAAGGCATATCCCAGTATTCCATTCTACTATAGACCTTTTTAATCTCATCTGCCAAAGATTCGTATTCGTCGACTTCCGAGAGCTTTTTTATCATCCTCGCTTCAGATACGGCAGAAGTGGATAACGCATAAAAGAATGTGATAAATAGATGAAGATAAGAATCGATTTCCTCCTTTTTCAATTTTCTAATAATTATGGGGAAAAGTATAGCTAGAACTAGAATCACCGTAGGAAGAACATATTGAGTAAAAAACATCAAGAATCCTTCTAGAAGGATTTCGGGAAATATCAAACTAGGGAAGAAAACAATAAGGATAAATAGAACTATAGATGGAAGTAAACCTCCAAGTATGTAATCCCTAAAGGACATCTCCATCTTCTGGTAATGTTCTAATATTTCTATATCCATATTATCCCATATTACTTATTTTATGCTAACCTGGGAATCTTTTACTCTTAAACGGGGAGGCAGAGATTCCATACCTCCTCTATGCCATTTTCTTAGTGTCTCTATTACCTCATCATAACCCAATATATCTTCTCTGATCATGTTTTTGATTATCTGGGCTCTTTTTTCCAGCTCCAAATATATGTCTCTTTTATCATCAAAACCCATCCTTGGAGCTATCTTTTCTTCTAAAAGCTGACTGTTAAATTTTCCTCTAAAGTCGAAACTGTCACTGACAGGATCCCATCCAAATATCTCTCGGACCTCTACGCTGTCTTCTTCTCTCAGGTAACCGGTTATCTCGGTTAGAGCTAACATCCTTCTCAGAAATTCACCACCAACATAAACCGCCTGCTGTATAACGACGAAATCAAGATTCGGGAAAAAGTGTAAAGGAACGTTTATCGGTTCTCCACTCATCCTCTGTATTAACTTGTGGACTGAAGCTGCGTGGAAAGTGGAGATGACGGGTACACCGGTCTGCATGGCCTGGAAAGCGATATTACCTTCTTCACCTCTGATCTCTCCCACAAGGAGAGCCTCTGGTCTACTCCTCATAGCGGCCTTTATAAGGTCAAAGTATTCGACAGATATCTGCTCGTCTTCCGATTCTTTGATTATCATCTGCTGCCAAGTCTCTTGAGGGGGTTGGACTTCTGCCGTATCTTCAACCGAGTAAACCTTATTGTTATGAGGAATGAATGGTAACATTGAGTTAAAAGTAGTAGTTTTACCCGAAGCTGTCTCTCCGGAAACGATGACAGACATGCCATGCTCCATGGCTAGCCACATGTATGCACCCATCCTCGGACTGAATGTATTCCACTTAATTATCTGTGGCATTGTAAGAGGTGTCTCTTCGAACTTTCTTATCGTAAAACTGGGTCCTTTTATCGAAATATCTTCGGGATATATTATATTAAGTCTAGATCCATCTGGCATTGCAGTGTCAAATACAGCATCCGAAGCGTTCACATCCACGTCGACTCTATCCCCTAGATTGACTAGATATTCATCGAGCTTCTCCATTGTCTCGAATTGTAGATTAGTCTTCATCTCATCGAATATCTTATGGATGAGTTTGATAGGTTCTAAACCAACTACGTAAATATCTTCTATATAAGGATCTCTCATAAGAGGTTCAAGAGGTCCTAGATCAGCCAGATCTCTCATCAGTCTGTATTTTACTCTTCTCACCCTCTCTTTTGGTATATCCCTGCTGAATAATAGTCCACTGGTTTCCTTATCGACGAATTCCTCAACGGATTCTTCGATAAGATCTTTTAATTTTTCTGGATCGTCTTTTACGTCTTCAAAAGCAGCTTTTTCAAAGATAAAATCCTGTATTTCTTGAAGGAGTTCCCTGCTTTCAGTATCTAATTCAGGTTCTATCCCGTTGTAATTGTATCCACTGTTCTCGGTCCCATAAACGTGGACGAAGATAGGATCACCTATAGGATATATTATATTCACTTCGTTTTGATCTTTTAGATCTCTATCCACCCTATTTTTCAATACAGGAACGTCGATGCCTCTACTTTGTAGCCCCTTGATATATTCATTAAGGTGCGGGTTCCTCTTTCTAGCTTGCGCCAATGAACTTTCATGCTGCTGTACGGGAGACATCTTATCCCACCGATGTGATTTCTAATACAAATCCGATTCCAGGCTCGACCCTAAAAGCGATGCTATTAGAAACTCCGCCTCCAGCTTTAGCAAATCTTTTTATATTGATTTCCTGGGAGACGGTTCCACCGACCTGGTTAAGCTCCATCTCAAAAAGCATGTGTGCGGAGGAATAGAAGGGGGGGAACAGTTTCTCAGAAGAAGGGCCTGATTCGATATTCAACAGAATAGTTCTACCCTGCGCTAAAAGTCTCTGTGTGAAACTTTCCAACTTTTTCAAAGACTCTTCAGGGTTAGAATCTTTATTTACTAGGGCCGAAAATGTGTCTACCACTATGACATCAGATTCGAATATCTTTTCTCCACTCATCAATTTTTCTACGTAATTTGTAGAGGACTCCTGTTGAAGCATTCCGTAAATTGGTATGAATAGCAGATCGTGATTCAAGAGATAGGATGTTATTTTGTACCCCAAGGAATCCATCTGTTCGATGAATCCCTTTACGGTCAACTCCGTAGATATCACTGAAACCTGATAACCATTTTCTAAAAACCCATACGTTAAGCGTTGAGTGAACACTGACTTTCCAGTACCGTATCTACCCTCAATTATTCCAAGGGATGATGATGGGAAACCTCCTCCGAGCATATCGGAGAGATCGTCACGAGGTATATCTATCTCTCTAATCTCTACCATCTATACCACCTTTTATATAGTGAATTCTAAGGTATCTTCCGATTGGTGAGAAGCCACAACTTTTAGCCAGTGATCGCCAGCTGGTAAATTAATATCTACTTCCACCTTTATAACATCTGTGGGTGACCAATAGTTATCGTCACTATCTACCAGTTGGATGGAAGAAGTCTGTTGAAGCGTTCCATTAACAAGTATCTTTACATCAGTCATATTCATCCTTGTCGAACCGGTATTTTTTACATATACTGTCAATGGATCGTTCGGCATATTGTTTGGGTCATTGATTATAGAGATATCGCTTTTCATCCTTTCGCTCAACGAGTCCTCTCTTGATCTTATCGCGTTGGAAATAGTATCGGTAGAAGTGATAAATACTCCTGCTAGCGTAGATGCCACTACCATCGAGGCCAAGAAAAAGACCAAGTGCGAACTCGATATAGAGAATCCCATATTTTTTACCTCCTATATTCTTTCATAATCTGCTATTCCGTTTTCAAGAACTACTTTTAACTTAGGGCCAAGATTGAGTCTGAACCATCCGTTCAATCCATTACCGATGAATATCTTTCCTGCTACATCTATACCTCCCAACTGACTACCCATTTCTTCTTCGATCGTCTTTATGAAGGTCCCATCAGTATCGAACACATCTACATGAGAACTAGAATCAACGACATATATTCGTGGAGAAGCAAAGTTCTGATCGCTCACTGTAATATTACTAGGATCAGAAAGTTCTCCACCCGAGATCAAAGTGCTATGTGTGGTGCCGTCAAGAGAGTACCTTTCTACACTGTTCGATGTTTCATTAACCAAGTAGATATGGTCCGTGACGTAAATGTCTATAACGCCATCAAGGTTTGTCACTGGAGTATCATGATAGGAACCGTTCAGGTTAAATCTATCTACATGGGAGTTATCATCTAAGATGTAAATGTAGTCTTGAGTATTTTCATCAGTAACCGATATTGCTTTAGGTGAAGTCAATTCTCCGTTCGTTATATGTTCAACTCCACCACCCCCTTCAAGATCAAACTTGTCTACGTGATTTTGATTATCGATAACGAAAAGATTTTGGTAATTAGAAGAGAGGTCCGTGGCTTTATCTAGGATACCTCCCGATATCGTGTTGATCAGATTATTTTTGTAATCATATATCGAGATGTTTCCTCTATCGTCTACATCTCCATCTTCTATAACATATGTATAATTTGAATTTGAACTGATAGAACCTGGTAGGGTTATTCCTTTCGTAACCTTATTACCAACTCTTTCGCTAACGGTCGGTATAAAGTCCAGGTCTACATCGTTCAATCTTATCTTCAAATCCTCTTCAGGCGGCCAATGATAACCTTCATATTCTTCATTATCGAAGGTTATATTTTCAGAGTTTATGATTTCTCCGTCTAGAACGACGTCGCTTTTTGTAGCGTTCAAAACAGTTGAACCGGTATTTTTGACTTTGATTACCGTCTGGTTATTGGTCCTATTATACATTACGGACTTTATTTCGATGTCCGTCTGTTGCCGATATATCTTTCTTTCCGAACTATCATTTATCTCAGTTTCAAAGTTCTCCATGCTGGAGTAAAAAGCTCCTGAGAGTGCAGAGAAGGTAACGATAAGAGCTACAAAGATTATTCCGCCGGAACCAGCTACTGAGAAGCCCATCTTTCTTTCACCACCTCTTCGTCTTCATTTATCGGATGAACCAGATCACCGATACTTATCTTATCTCCTTCAAATAGTAATTGGCCACCGTACTCAATTCCTTCTTCGATCTGGACGTTTTCTGACAGCTTCACGTCACCTTCACACAAAACTTTATTCACTTTCGTATTTTCTTCCAAGATCACTTTTTCTTCTGCTTCAATATCTTCCACTTCACTTCCTTTAGAGATTAACACTTTCTTTCCATTGATCTCTCCTCCCACCTTACACTCTTCACCTATATTTACGTCACCAGAATCAGATTTTATATCTCCCTGTATCTCAGTTTTTTCGTGTATTTTGATATCCTCTTCTGCACTCAAAGATCCGTCAACTTTCACATCTTTCTCGATCTGGACATCACTATCAGATGCTATATCACCAGATATCTCCGACTCTGGCTCTAACTGTATTTCTTCCTCAGAATAGATAGTTCCTTCTTCTTTTTCATCTATTTTTGGCTCCTCGACTGTTTCCTCTTTCTTTTCGGGCTCTATTTCTTTATCTTCTGTCTCTTTCTCACTTTCCTCTATCGGCTCTTCGCGCTCTGGCATCACTTCTTTGTCCTCTTCAATCCCTTTTTCAGCGTCTTCAGTTAAATGATCCGATTCGAGTTCCTCTTCTTTCTCTTCTTCTGATCCTTCAGTCTGGACTGGGCTTTCCACTTCCTCAGATCCTACTTTTTCTTTAACTTTTTCAGGTTCTTCCATCAATTGTTCTTCCTTTTCGATCACTTCCATCACTTCTTCCATCTCTTTTTCTTCCTCTTCGCTTTCCTCCTGTACATCCTCATCGACCATATCTTCGCCCAGCTCTTCTTCTACCTCTTCAACGATCTCACCAGCTTTCTCTGCTGCTTCACTCGCTAGATCTTTTTCCTCGATCTCTTCAATCTTCTCGCCGGTTTCTTCACCAATAGCTTCAGTTTCCTCTTCACCCTGTTTTAGATCCTGGATTTCGTTCCTTAGACCATCTATTTCTTTTTCTAGACCCTGTATCATTTCCTTCAAGATGGAAGTTTCTTCTTCTGGTTTTTCTTCGCTTTTTTCTTCAACCGTTTTTTCCTCTTTGTTTTCTTCCGCTTCTGATTCTTCCATCCCCGGTTCTTCTACTTCGAGCTCTTCAGTTTCCTCTTCTTCTATTTCCGGAAGACCCGATTCCTCAGCTTCTTTTTCTTCTTCTATTCCTGTTTCTTCCTCGATTTCAACATCGACTTTTTCGTCTATATTTCCGGGTATATCGGTGATTTCATCCATCGATTCCTCTTCAACTGATTCTTCTGGTTCTTCGATTTTGATTTCCTGTTCAGGTTCTGGTTCCACTTCAACTTCCGTTTCTCCTTTCAAACTTTCATCAATACCCTCTATAGTTTCTTCTTTTTCGACAATTTCACTTTCTTCTGGAGCACCTTCTTTGAGCTCTTTCATCTCATCCTTCAACTTATCGATCTCTTCTTCGAGATCTTGTATAGCTTCGATTATAGCAGAAGGTTCTTCACCGACTTCTTCTTCCACCTCTTCTTCCTCTTCAAGTTCTTTTATCTCCTCAAGGGTTTCTTTTTCTTCTTTGAATAGATCCATCGTTTCCTTTATGTCTTTAGCTCTTTCTGGAGAAGTATCTATCTCCTCTTCCGATTCTTCTTCTTTCAATCTATCTAGTTCCTCTTTAAGCCTTCTGTTTTCTTTTTTCAGATCTTCGATAGCTTCTTTTACTACAGACGAATCCATACTCTCTGAAAATTCTGGTATGGTCTTCTGATTGATTTCATCGACTCTCTCCTGAAGATTTTTCTCCTGTTCTTCCAGGAACTGCATCATTCTTCTTACTTTTGAGACTAGGTTTTCTTCTCCTCCACTGATGCTCCTTCCAGTATCCTTAGAGAGCTCCTCTTTCTTTTTGACTTCTAGATCAAGTTCATTCTTGATCAGATCTATGTTCTTCTGCTCCATATCCTCTGGATCGACTACGATCAAGAATATTGTAGATTTGACTGTTATCTGATCCTGCAGGGATTGTATGAAATGGATAACAGTAGATTCGGGATTGTTCGAAAGAAGATAACCAATCCCATCAAGGAGTATTATTCCATCATCTTCCGAAATGAATCTCTCTATAGTCAAGCCCAATAGATCTAATTCGTCAGGTCCAATAGCAACGTCTTCACCAGAGGATGAAAGCCACCCGTATTCCACTCCTGTCATGTCATAATTGTCTTTTATATCATCGGGGTGGTTTCTAACTAGGCATAATCCAGATCTGTCTTTAACTAGAGCTTGAAATATTTCATATGGAAAATCCTCATCACTAGATTCGAGTAAATACATAGTCCCACCTTCAAGTTCATCTAGTAGTTCTTCGGCATCAGTTATTTCACCTCCTGGTGCCTCTTCCATGGTTTCAACTGACTCTTCCATGACGGGTCCTGGTTCTTTAGATAGCTGAGGTTCAGTAGACCTTTCAGGCTCTTGAGCCGGTTGTTTGGATTCTTGAGAAGGTGTTGGTTGTTGCTGTGGAGAGGTTTGCTGTTTTTGAGCCGGTTGCTGAGGTTCTTGGGTAGGGGTTTGTGGTTGTTGGGTAGGCTCCTGAACCTGTTCTTGTGCGGGTTGAGGAGATTGTTGAGATTCTTCTTGCTGTGTCGAGGGTTGTTGAACGGGTTCTTGGGTTTGTTCTGTTTGAGGTGGAGCCTGTTGTTCTTGTGCAGGCTGTTGTGGGGTCTCCGGCTGAGCGGGTTCAGGACTTTTTGGTTCCTGAGATTGATCTTGAGGAGGTGTTTCCGTCGGAGCTTCAGGGGCTTCTTCTTCACCTGGGGATCCGATATCTGGCATTTCGGGCGCTTCCTCTTCTTGCTCCTCTTCAGGGGGTTCTACAAGTTCATCAAGAGGTGATCCTTCAGAACTTTCTTCTTCGCTTTCTTCTTCAGGTGATCCACCGAAATCCATACTATCCCAGTCATCTCCGCCTCCTTCTTCAGAGGATCCACCTCCTCCGCTTAAACCGCCGCCTTCTTCTAAGAAAGGATTGAATTCAGCGGTCACCATCTCATAAACATCTAATAATTGACTTATATCTTCTTCAAGATCATTTACTCTTTCCTCTATATCGTCTACCGTGTCATTCATGGTTTCTACTTTATTTTCCACTTCTCTGATGTCATCTCTATTTCTGTCAATATCGTCCCTAACGTCGGGCGCCACGCCCATACCTCCTTCTCCACCACCCTGCGGTCCGATACCTTCACCTTCGTCCATATCCGCGCCCATCGGACCCATCCCCCCCTCTCCTTCGTCGCCGTCTATAATATCATCTATGTCGCCTTCCGATTCTTCTTCGGCTTCATCTTCCTCTTCTTCATCTTTGTCTTTTCCCAACAACTTTCCGAAGTCTACCATATCTTACCACCTTCGCGCGTAAATATAAATTTGATATCTAACCTTATTTAAACTCTTCCTTATCATTTCAGATTCACCTTCCTTGAAGCATAGACTGAAGGAGTGGTGAAGGATATCTGAGTGGATTGGCCGGTATTTGGTATAATTTTGATTTCAACAGGGGTATTGGTGTCCAGTTGAAGACCGGTAAGGTTAGCGTCTATGTAGATCTTTACCAAAGTACCCTGATTCATCACATTGGAATCCGCGTAGTCCCCTTCAGGATCTCTAAGAACTTTTGTAGTGAAATTAGTATCATCAGCTCCCGTCGGATCATTCGTATCTGGATTATGGAGCAATTCACTTGTTGTGTTACCGTCGTTAATTATAGTCACGACGTCATCCATATCTACAGGATTGCTTCCCGACTGAAGTCTAACTATCACTTCCACCACCTCTATTTCATTTGATGTTGGTTTACTCGAATTCCCGTTTTCCTTTCTATCTCCTGTCAATGAAAGAGTGTTCATCCCCGTGCTCACGTCCGATATAGCCTGGTCAGCGGTTTTCTCCGACTGATTTTGGAGCTTGGTCACCGTATCTACCAGGACCCCGGCCACTATCGCCGTGATCATTATCGTGGCGATCAGAAGCATCAATGAACTGACTCCTGTGGAAGCAGATTCGTCATCGGACAACCGGGCCCGTCTGAACGATGAAGACCCTTGAAATAGCTCTGTCTCTCTTAAGTCCTCAAGCATTATGATAAACAGTTTCGATTATCATATTATATTTAATGTCGTGATTATCTCTCTAGATAATAGCCTTCAGGGAAAAAAGGGTTGTAATCTGTAATAGGCCTGCTAAGACTATTAAATTAATATTCTTATCAGATATAAGCGTTTACTCGATGTTATTGTGCTTGATAATTACAATTGACTTTTTAGCTTAATAAACATAGTTTGTAAACGCGCGTGATTCTTTATCGTTATAACCTCCTTATATAATTGATATTTGAAAACTTAAAGGATAATTGGTTCCGAATTTATATAATCAATTAGGAAGGTGATTAAACTAGAGTATCCGAAAGGAGATAGTAACTATGAGAAGGATAAAAAGAGAAGACGACAAAGGCGCGATGGGCGTAGGCACGCTCATCATATTCATAGCCATGGTACTAGTATCAGCAGTGGCAGCCAGTGTACTTATAGATACCGCGAACAAACTACAGCAGCAGGCAGAGAGAACAGGTGACGAAGCGATCAGGGAAGTATCCAGCTCTTTCCAAGTGCAGGACACATTCGGTGAAACAGATATGTCGGATGGAGAAAGAGTGATAGTCAATGTAACGATGAAAATCGGACTAGCGGCTGGTGCTACGTCTCAGGACTTGAACCAAACAGTGATTCAGATCATGACTGCTAGCGGTGAAACAAATCTTCAAGGTGCAGCAGAAAATCCAGAAGCAAACGCAACTCATTACTACTGGGAACCAATAATAACACAAGAAAGTGATAACACAAATTCATTTGTTGAACCAGGTGATCTATATGCACTCAGTATAAATCTGACAGAAATAGATAGTATAGACAACCTGACAACACAGTCCGAAGTAGATTTACAGATCATACCAAAGCATGGAACATCCACATATGAAGAGCTAGTGGCGCCGCCTACTTTAACCACAAAGATTGTGGATCTGTGAATAACCGAAAAAAAACCCTTTCTTTTTATATCTTTTTTACAGGCTTCTTCAATATATAAGAGTAATCTTCGTTTTCATAGACTATCAACTCCCGTTATCAAGATTGATTTACGCTGAGAGATAATCACTAGCGAATATATATAATGAATAAGGAAGGTGATTATCGATGCTGTATCCGAAAGGAGATAATAACCATGAGAAGAATAAAAAGAGAAGACGACAAAGGCGCGATGGGCGTCGGAACACTCATCGTGTTCATAGCGATGGTCTTAGTGGCTGCAGTAGCCGCAAGTGTACTCATCGATACCGCTAACCAGTTACAACAACAGGCTGAGAGAACAGGTGACGAAGCGATACGTGAAGTGTCTAGCTCGTTCAAAATACAGGATGCATTTGGCAGAAACATCGATGATGATAATGAAATAGAAAGAGCAACCCTAAAAGTTGCCCTTTCATCTGGAGCAACTGGACAGGATCTTAACCAGACTGTTATTCAAGTTCAGAGTAACACTACCGAAGAAAACTTAGTTGCTGCCGGCGCAGAAGGTGAAGGTCCGGGATCCAATAACTATTCCTGGAGTTCGATCATAGAACAAGAAGGTAGTTCAGACCAGTACGTAGAATCCGGCGATCTCTACAATATAACCATCGATCTTGAAAACACGGTAGGATCTTTAGGAACACAGGCTAATCTAGATATAAACATAATACCGAAACACGGGACACCTACATATGAAGAAGTAGTTGTACCTCCTACGGTAACTAGTGAAATAGTCGATCTCTAAGCTAATTTAAAAAACCTTTCTTTTAATTACTTTATTTTAGATCTTTTTAGATCTCCTGACTTCTTGAATAATCATAAAAACCCAATTCTGATTTTAAAGGTAGACCACTCTGAATAAGTAAGGTCGTTTTATAGAAGAAGATTATCAAAATTGAATACCTTCCGATATAACTGTTTATTAAATTATATAGTGAAAAACAGAGATGATTATCATGCTGTATTCGAAAGGAGATAAAATATGAGACGGATAAAAAGAGAAGACGACAAAGGTGCGATGGGCGTAGGCACGCTCATAGTGTTCATAGCGATGGTCTTGGTGGCCGCTGTTGCGGCAAGTGTACTCATCGATACCGCGAACCAGCTACAGCAGCAGGCAGAGAGAACAGGTGACGAAGCGATCAGAGAAGTGTCCAGCTCTTTCAAGGTGCAGGACGTGTTCGGTAGAAATTTAGATGCGAGTGATCATAAAATTGATAGGATAACTTTGAAGGTAGGTCTAGCAGCTGGAGCAACTGGACAGGATCTGAATCAAACCATAATTCAGATCCAGAGTAATGAAAGTGAAGTGAATCTGGTGGCTGCCACATCTGAAGGAGCTGATCCTATCGGAAATAACTATGCATGGACATCTATTATAGAACAGGAAGGTAGTTCAGACCAGTACGTAGAATCCGGCGATCTCTATAATATAACGGTCGATCTTAGTGCAACTGATATAGACTCGATAGGTACTCAGGCAGACTTAGACATCAACATAATACCGAAACACGGAACACCGACCTACGAAGAAGTTGTCACGCCGCCCACGATAACCACCGAGCTAGTAGATCTGTAGAGATGAACTAAAAACCCTTTCTACTTTTTTCTATTTTAGATTTTTATATTGTAGATGTTTATCTGTGTTTTATCATCTCGGATTATCACTATTGAATATGAGTCAGCATAATTGTTTATCAAATTATATAATGATAAAAAGAGATGATTATCATGCTGTATCCGAAAGGAGATAATAACTATGCGAAGGATAAAGAGAGAAGACGACAAAGGTGCGATGGGCGTAGGCACGCTCATAGTGTTCATAGCGATGGTCTTAGTGGCCGCTGTTGCGGCAAGTGTACTTATCGATACTGCGAACCAGCTACAGCAGCAGGCAGAGAGAACAGGTGACGAAGCGATCAGGGAAGTATCCAGCTCGTTCCAGGTGCAGGACGTGTTCGGTAGGGATACTTCTGACAGTGGTGAACTCAATGAACTGACATTGAAGGTTGGTTTAGCAGCAGGAGCTACGGGACAGGACCTCAATCAAACCGTTATTCAAATACAAACTAACACGAGTGAACAAAACTTAGTTGCTGCAGGTGCAGAGGGAGAAGGTCCGGGTTCAAATAACTATTCTTGGAGTTCGATCATAGAACAAGAAGGTAGTTCAGACCAGTACGTAGAATCCGGCGATCTCTATAATATAACTATCGATCTTGAAAACACGGTAGGCCAATTAGGAACCCAAGCGGATCTAGACATAAATATAATACCAAAACACGGAACACCTACCTACGAAGAGGTAGTCACTCCGCCAACGATAACCACCGAGCTAGTTGATCTGTAGAAATGAACTAAAAACCCTTTCTACTTTTTTCTATTTTAGATTTTTATATTGTAGATGTTTATCTGTGTTTTATCATCTCGGATTATCACTATTGAATATGAGTCAGCATAATTGTTTATCAAATTATATAATGATAAAAAGAGATGATTATCATGCTGTATCCGAAAGGAGATAATAACTATGCGAAGGATAAAAAGAGAAGACGACAAAGGTGCGATGGGCGTAGGCACGCTCATAGTGTTCATAGCGATGGTCTTGGTGGCCGCTGTTGCGGCAAGTGTACTCATCGATACCGCGAACCAGCTACAGCAGCAGGCAGAGAGAACAGGTGACGAAGCGATCAGAGAAGTGTCCAGCTCGTTCCAGGTACAGGATGTTTTTGGAGAAACGAATGAATCTACTGATGCAAACGAAATCCAGAATATAACTTTGAAAATAGGACTAGCAGCTGGTGCGACCGGACAAGATCTCAATCAGACGATAGTGCAGTTACAGAATAAGAGTGCAGAAGTCAATTTACAAGGAGCCGATGGAAACGGAAATGGAGCCGCTAGTGAGAATCTTGACGAAATCCACTATGACTGGTCAGTTGTCAAAGAACAGGACGGCGATAAAGACCAGTATGTCGAAAGTGGTGATCTTTACAAGATCACTATCAATCTACAAAATGATCTGGGTGGAACAATAGGAACACAAGAACAACTCGATATAAACATAATACCGAAGCACGGCACGCCGACTTACGAGCAGGTAGTCACTCCGCCAACGATAACAAGCACCTTAGTAGATCTGTAAAAATGAAATAAAAACCCTTTCTACTTTTTTCTATTTTTGTCTTTTCTAAGCTCAAATAATAAATTTCTTAGATCATAGAAATGTGTCTAAGTTTTATCACCTTGGATTATCGCTGTTGAATATGGATCAGTATAATTAATTCTTTAATTATATATTGAGAAACAGTGATGATTATCATGCTGTATTCGAATAGGAGGAAAATACCAAATATGAGCGGATAAAGAGAGAAGACGACAAAGGTGCGATGGGCGTAGGCACGCTCATAGTGTTCATAGCGATGGTCTTAGTGGCGGCTGTAGCCGCGAGTGTACTCATCGATACCGCTAATCAGCTGCAGTAGCAGGCTGAGAGGACAGGTGACGAAGCGATCAGAGAAGTGTCCAGCTCTTTCAAGGTGCAGGAGATTTACGGTCAAGATTTGGATGCCGCCACTGGCACCGCTGATGGTGAAATAGATGCGATATATCTGAAGGTGAGTTTAGCAGCCGGAGCCACAGGGCAGGACCTCAATCAAACTGTAATCGAAGTGCAGAACAACACTCAGGAAGTAAACCTACAGGGACCCGATGGTACTGATGGCTCTGCTACCAGTCCAGTGAACACAAACACACACTATGATTGGGAAGTTATCAAAGAGCAGGATGGTAGTGAGGACCAGTACGTAGAATCTGGGGACTTGTACAATATCACCGTCAATCTAGACAATGCGATAGATGGATCAGTAGGAACACAGGAACCGCTCAACATAAGGATCATACCAAAACACGGCACGCCGACCTATGAAGAAGTAGTCACACCGCCTGTTATAACTGAGCGGATGGTAGATCTATAAAGCTGAGATTAAAAACCCTTTCTACTTTCTCTATTTTTGCTTTTTTATTCTCTTCTGAATCACTAATTTTCTATAAAGAACAATCCAATAACTTTTACCAAATTATTCAAACTGATAATAATCATCAAAGCTTTATAAACTTCAATCTAGATAAACAATACGTCCCTATAACTCACCGGTCCCTGATTGTATTCATAATGAATGGGAGAGGTAAACCCCGGTGATAAAACATGTCCCTAGGCCCGGGGATTTTACCTCTCTTTTTATCATGAACCGGCCCATTTTCTTATTGCACCTTTTATTTTTCTTTTGATTTCCTCCTTTAACTCGTCGAATTCACCATCGAGATCGTAACCGAAATTCGTATCTTTATCGTTCCCTACAACGAGAGAAGTTATCCAATCCATATCTCCGTTCTTGTTCCTGTACATTATCTTCAAACTGTCCTCCCAAAACTGTATCTGGGCGACAGCCAAGTCGGAATCTTCCGGTATGAATTTTAACGTATCACATTCACTTCCCCTATTCACGTTCCTTTTGAAATCATCCATCTGGAAAATAAAATCTACTATCTCCTTCGACATATCTCTCATCTCATCCGGATAATATGCCGCTAAATCCTGGATGTCCGGGGAAAGTTCCAGTATCCTTCTCAAAGTGTCGTCAAAACTCTCATTTCCCTCTTTTTCAGCTACAAGTCTATCATAAACTACTTCGCTCACCTTGATGTTTTTCTTTGACATCAATATTACATAAGACAAAAAGTGGTATTTGTATCTTACTGATTTTCTTATTATTTTTAATACTATTAGTATTTTATATCTTTAAGATAGAAAAGATACTTTCTATCTAAATAACATTTTCACTACTTAAAATCAAAAATGATTTTCATGAAACAAATAAGGCACAAAAATAAAGAGAAAAGAGGTTTTTAATCCTGTGTGGAAGAACTTTTTCCATCTTCCATCAAAAACTCCAAACGAAGATTAGACCGCCCACAGAACTGCTTTTCGCCTTCGACCGCCTGTTTCCTTCGAATGCAGGAGATCGTTATCGTTTGTTCCAAGTGATTAGGTCCTTTCTTCGTTCTTTCCATCCTGACCGAAATAGGTTCCCATCCAATTCCAAGAAACTTTTCAAATTCCAGGACCGAAGAATCCACAGAATCCTGGGATCCTAGGGACATGTTATCAAATATGATTATTACATCATAGTAAATAAACATATTGCTGTATTTTCAATATTGATAATGACCCGGATGAAAAATCAAAATGAAATAGATTCTTGAATCATTTACCTTCGATATTGATTTTCAAAGATGATAATTTGTGTTTTTTATCAAGAATGATACCACTTTCGAAACTACTATTTATATCGATAATGATATTTCATAACGAGAACAGGAACTGATTGCGCCTGTTCGAAATTGCCCTTGACCGGGTGTCTAAGAGGCGGATAATTTATGAGGCGTATAAAAAGGAATACCGAAGAAGACGAAAACGCTATGATGGGTGTGGGAACCCTGATGATCTTTATAGCGATAGTTCTAGTGTCTGCAGTGTCAGCAGGTGTTTTCATCCGAACAGCGACGATGTTAAAACAGCAGGCCGAACAGTCCGCGGAAGAAGCGATGGCCGAGGTCTCGACTTACATCAAGGTAAGGTCGATCCTCGGAATTAGAGACAATAACGGAACGGATCTAAGAAAAATACATTTCAATATAGGAGTTGGACCCGGCACACCACCTCAAAATCTTGAAAACCTATTGATACACGTCGATGACGGAAATAATCAAACAGCTTTAGAATACAATGCAACGGAAACTAGTGAGCACAACTATACAGCGGAAGCCCTTATGGATCCTGAAGGCGAGTTCGACGCTGAAGATAATCCATTAATCGCTAGTGGTACTACACTACAGGTAACAGTCAACACCACTAAAGTAGGATTTAACCTCGGTCCACAGTCCGAGATGAATATACAGTTCACTCCAAAACATGGAGCAAGTACGATAGAGACTTTAGTGACTCCTTCCGTGTACCACAAAGATATAATGCACCTTTAGAAAAATAGAAATTATTTCCCACAACCCTCCCAGGGTTATTCCATCTTTATTTTTCTAGTATTGTTATCCGTTTTGATAATAGGATTTGAAAATCAAAAATGAAGAAGTTGACTTTTTCTAGGAAATGTAAGTGTAATAAATCCTGAGGGCTACGAAGATACCCAAGATTACAGCAAGAGCTATTCCTATCCAGAACCATGGGATCATATCGAGCCAGGACTCAGATGATTCTTTTTTTTGCTCTTCTCCTTCTATCGTTATTGTTTCCGTTTTAGTTAGGTTTCCATTATCCACTCCATTGTCCATCGATTCGGCCATCACTGTTATTTCAAGTTCTTGAGCCTCTATCGATTTATAATTAGTTAAATTGAGTACTGCGTTTCCCTCTTCGTCGGGCCCTAGAGTCATCAAACCTCCTTCTACGGCCGCGTAATTGGTTCCCTCTAATACATATACAAATATCTCTTGATCGGTGTTAGCCAAGTTAGTAACCGATAGATCGACTGTATAGTTCATTTTTCCTGGATCAGAGATACTCTTCTTCTCAGCAGAAAGTGAAAAATCATAGATCGGATTGACATTGAGAGTGAAATTTTCTGTGAGGTTCAATTCTGCTCTATCTAAAGACTCGACTATCAGCTTTATTTCATATTCTCCCGCTATCTGACCCGCACTTGTGTTCACAGTAAAGTTATATCTTTCAGTGTCTCCACTATCCAAGGTAGATTTATTAGTATCTTGATCGACTTCTATCTTCTTAGGGGACTCAAAGATCATTTCGACATCTTGTGGAACATTACCATCGTTAGTTATGCTGTAACTGAACTCGGTTCCGTCTCCTGGATCTACAGATTTATATTCATCTATCATATCCAAACTCAACTCATAATAACCGATAAATATCTGAGAGTGAGCGAGGTTATTATCATAATTTTTTTCCGTAATCTCCTCATCTTCATTAACTACGAAAGTAAGGTTTTGTTCACCTTTTCTTTTTGCGGTAAAATTAAATGAAACTGTTTTTTTCGCCTCGGAAGGCAATGAGATATTAAACTCATTTATCAATTCGTCTCGACCCTCTCCTATATACAATCTACCATTAGTTTCGATCGAAGACTGACCTATATTTTCTAATTTAATAGTAACATCGACCGTTGAGTTAAACTCGGGGCTGACAGGCCCAATATCGAAGTCATTTACGGTGATATCAGGTTTGACAGTCTTTTTATGATAGATATCTAATACCCCTCGTCTTGAGTCCCCCCAAATCAATTGCTGTTGATTTTCATTATCAGTGAATAAAATCGGGTTAGCTGAGTATGAAAAAGTTCCTGTTACTCTTCTGTCTGGTCTCACCGTTTCACCATTTAAATCTATCTTTTGGACATAAATATCATGAGGGGTTTCAGATAGATTTTTTTTACCTTCTTCCAATGCCTGATAGTCTCTACTGTCACTCCAGGAAACGTACATGAACCCTTTTCTCCCTTTACATATCGAGGGTAAGAAAGAGTTAGTATCGTCATCTCTAGCAGTGATCACAGAGTCGTCGATAAGGATTTTTCCATCTGAGCTCAGTTTTTGATATATTACGTCTCTTTTGTACTCGTGATACCTATCGTCATCGAATACCATATGAAGGTTTCCTTCACGATCTTTTCCTAACGCGTATCTATCCAACCTATTTACAACTGTCAATCTTTTTCTATTGACGTGCGTATTTCCAGCGTAGTCTATCTTTTTGTAAAATATTCCGTTGTTCCTTTCTATAGGTTCCAACCAGAGAAGATGTAATTCTCCGTTCTCGGTAAGTTTTAGTTTGGGATCGTAGGACGGATTTGAAGTTTCAGTTATCTGAAATGGAGATATTATGTTTTCTCCTCTTCCGTTTATTCTCCTGTAAAATATATTCTGTCTACCGTCTTTCTCTCTTTCATAGATCAGATGAAAACTAGTATCTCTACCCCTTACGAAAGTGTATTCTTTAGGACCTGGTGTTCCCAGCGAGGCTACACGTTTTCTTTCTATTATTGACGTTACCTCTTCATCCGAATATCGCAATTTGGAAAAATACAGTTCCCAGGTGCCATCGGATAATTCTTCCCAAACTACGTATATGTTATCTGAATATGAAACGATTTTTGGATTCACAGATTTTTTCTCATTATCTGTCACTCTATAATCATTGATCAGCTTTTCGCCATCATGATTATCCAGTTTAACATAATATATATTCCAATTACCCCTTCTATTATCTTCCCAACCTATATCGACATCACCCCTTGCATCTATGTCCGTAGACATATTTCTAGAGGTTGAGTTTTTAAAGGTCACACCGTGTCTATCACTCCAAATCCCGGGAGATTCGAACTCATTTATCTCTTCAAACTCTTCTTCCATATCTCCTTCATAGACCCTATTGGGGGCGCCTTCACCACTTCCCATAGCCTTAGGTAAGGCTCCTGCTGTTAAAATCGAGGTGATCAATATCAAGGCAACGAAGATTCCCAAGGGCCTCATGGTTTATCATTTCTCCTTTCAATTATAAATAATACGTTTCGAAAATCACAGATGATAACGCCGTATCGATGTTTATCCAGTGGAGGGTTTATGATCTTTTTCTCTTATATCTTCTAAATCCACCTTGAGTGTCTCTTTTCCATCACCATGACTGATAAATTTCAAATCTATCATAGTTTTATAAAGACAGACCTCTTTTCCGTTTGTTAGGAGCTTTTGAGCGACTTCGATGTAACCCTTTTCTTCAAGTTCAGTCACCATACGATAACATTTTGCAAGTGGAATACCCTGAATTTTGCTGATCTCCGTTACAGATTTCGGTTCGTTTGAGCAGGCACTCAATATCTTTTTTGAGACCGAGTTTTGGAGTATGCGTATTTTTTCGTGAGTGTTTTTTGATCTCATCATCTATGGTAAATACCCTTCATATCACTATAAATATTCACTTCTAATTATCCTCGATGATAACGGGATTTGATTCGAATTAGATAAAAAACTTTATTTTGACCATGTATATGTATCGTACCGGTTGTGAAATTAATGAGCCCAACAAAATCAACGAGCGCAGATGGTGTAGAGTGGGATTTAAGTGACCTATACGAGGGGCCTGATGATCCAGAATTAGAACAAGATATAGAAGAAGCTATTGAAAGAGCAGAAGATTTTAGAGAAGAATACAAAGGGAAAGTTGAGACATCACAGCTTTCGCCCGAGCAGTTCAGAGAGGCCATGGAGGAATACGAGGAGATCCAAGAAAAAATAGGAAAGGTTAGTTCTTATGCTTCACTTTATCATGCGATGGATACCCAAGACCCAGACAGGGGGGCACTGCTTCAAGAAGCAAAAAATAAGCAGAGCGAAGTCAAAAACAAACTGATCTTTTTTGAACTCGAATGGCAGGAATTAGATGATGATGAAGCCGAAAGGTACATGGATAGCGAGGAACTCGAACACTATTCTAGTTACTTGAACAATTGGAGAAGATACAGTCCTTATATGCTGAGCGAATATGAAGAACAGATCATAGAGTCGTTACAGAACACCGGTAAAGAGGCTTTCAAACGATTGTTCGATCAGACGATAGGTGATATAACGGTCGAGTTCGAAGCGAAAGGAGAAGAGTACGAGATGGTTTTAGATCAGGCTTTGTCAGTTCTTTATGAAGAAAACAGAGAGAAAAGGAAAGCAGCTTCAGACGCGGTAACGGAATCATTGAAAGACGAAAACAAACTCCTTAACTTCATCTTCAACAATATAGTTCAGAACCATTCGACAATATGCAAGTTCAGGGATTATCCTGACCCGATGACTCCTAGAAATCTAAACAATAGAGTTGATAGGAAAACAGTGGACGCTTTGATGGAGACGGTCGAAGAAAATACGGATATAGTCGAGCGATTTTATAACTTAAAGCAGGAACTAGTAGATTTCGATACTCTCTATGATTATGATCGATATAGCCCACTCCCAGGAAGTGTTCCGGAAACTACATTTGATGAGAGCCAAGAGAAGGTGTTAGACGCCTATGAAAAATTCTCCCCTGAAATGAAAGATATAGTTGAGAAATTCTTCGATAACGATTGGATAGATGCAGAGATAAAAGAGGGTAAAAGAGGCGGAGCTTTCAGTTCGCCTACCGTTCCATCCGTTCATCCCTACATCATGTTGAATTTCTCAGATAAAACCAGCGATACGATCACCTTAGCTCATGAACTTGGACACGGCGTACACCAATATCTTGCTCGAGACCAGGGGGCCCTCCAGCAGAGCACCCCGCTGACAACCGCAGAGATGGCTAGTGTTTTCGGAGAGATGCTTCTTTTCGATAAATTGATGAGTGAAGTCGAGGACGAAGAGACCAAATTGTTGTTGATAGGAAACAAGCTCCAGCGAGATTTTTCAACAGTTTTCAGACAGGTAATAATGACCCGATTCGAACAGAAATTGCACCAAGCCCAAAGAGAAGAGGGCGAATTGAGGAGTGAAAAGATAAACGAACTTTGGCTTGAAGCTAATCGAGAGGAATTCGGAGATTCAGTAGAGTTGAGAGATGAATACGGCTGGTGGTGGAGCTACGTGCTACATTTTGTCCATTATCCGTTCTATTGCTATGCCTACGCTTTTGGTGAATTGCTCGTTCTAGCATTATACGATATTTACAAGGAAAAAGGCGATGAGTTCGTACCCCAATACCTCGAGTTGTTAAAAGCCGGTGGTTCGGAGGATCCAAAAGATCTATTGAAAAAGATCGGAGTGGATATCACGGATCCCGATTTCTGGGAAAGAGGTATCCGAGTTCTATCAGACAAATTGGAAAAGATGGAGGAACTGGCTGAAAGTGTAGGGAAGATATAAAAACTCCCTCACTCAGCCAAACATAATATTTTTAATTGATAAGGTTATAATCCGGAGTGATAGTTATGGATTGGGAACAGGAAGAAATTAGAAATCTACAGGAAAGTCAATATATAATAATCGATGACGAGCCATGTGAGATAAACAGCATAGATACTTCCAAGCCTGGAAAACATGGAGAAGCTAAAGCCCGTATAGAAGCTAAAGGTATATTTGATAATAAGAAGCACAGCATGTTGAACCCGGTAACTACGAAAGTTAGAGTCCCTATAATAGACAGAAGAAAAGGACAGATCGTCAATAAGTCCGATGGAGAAGTCAATGTTATGGATCTAGATTCCTACGACACATTCCAGATAAATGTGGATCAAGAAACCTATGAAGAAATAGAGCAGGGACAAAATATCAGATATCTTGAAGCCATGGGCAGTAAGAAGATCATCAGGACATGAAACGGGATCTAAATTTTGCCAGTTTCGATTCTAGTTTAGATGAGGCAGATTACGTTCTAGTAGGAGCTCCCTACGATAAAACCTCTTCTTTTCGTACTGGGAGCAAACATGCTCCCTCTAAAATCAGAGAATCATCGTATTGCTTCGAGCCATATATTGAAGAACACTCAGTGTCTTTAGATAGATTGGAACTGCACGACGCTGGAGATATAGAAAATACAGGTGATTTTGAATCTCTCAAAAAAGAGCTGATTCAATTTATATCAAGTAGAGTTGAAAAGAAAAAATTTCCAATAATTCTAGGCGGAGAACATTCTATTTCTCCCATCGCAGTCGAGGCGTTAAAAGATCAATATTCTGACCTAAATGTCTTAACACTAGATGCTCATCTTGACTTTAGAGATAGATATGAAGGGTTGGAGCACAGTCATGCCACCGTAAATAGAAGGATATCTGAATTAGTTGGTACAAGTAACTTGGCTGTCTTGGGAGTAAGATCGATATCGTCGCAGTCTTTCGATGTAGAAATGCCTCTTTATGTAAACTCAAGAGATATCGAAAGTGTTAATCAAACCCTTGATAAAATAACCGATAGTCTAAGTTCCCCTATATATCTATCTATAGATATGGATGTTTTAGATCCTTCTTATGCACCAGGTGTTGGAAATCCCGAACCGTTTGGTCTTTCATCATTAGATGTTAAAGAGATCATAAAGAATTTATCGGGAGATCTAGTCGGTATGGATGTGGTTGAAGTATCTCCAAAATATGATGAAAGCGATATAACATCAAACCTAGCCGCTAGATTCATCTACGAGTTAATCGGAGCTAGAGAAAAAATAAATAAAAAATATTAGAGAGATTTTTAATTAAGCTACTTCTTCGATATCTTTGGTCTTAGACGAACTACTTGCACTTAATATCTGTTCTGATTCGACTCCGGTAGCTACGATCATCACTTTTAACTGATCTTCCAGAGTGGGATCCACACTACATCCCCAAATTATGTTTGCTCCTTCTCCAGCTTTTTGTTCAACACTTTCAGCAACCATTTCAGCTTCGTGAACACTCATATCTTCGGGACCCGTAACATTGATTAAAACACCTGAAGCACCGGATATATCTACATCTAAGAGAGGAGAGTTGATAGCTTCTTCTATGGCTTCTTCGGCCCTTTTATCGCCGCCTGCGGAAGATTCTCCCATACCGATCATCGCCTGACCGGCTCCTTCCATTATTGTCTTGAGATCGTTGTAATCCAAGTTCACCAGACCTGGTTTAGTGATTATTTCCGTCATGCCCTTGATCGCTCTCATCAACACTTCGTCGGCCACTTTGAAGGCCTTGTTGAGAGGGAGTCTCGGAACGAGTTCTAATAGTTTATCATTGGGTATAACTATGACCGTATCGGCTATGTCTCGAACTCTTTTGATTCCCCATTTGGCATTTTTCATCCTAGATTTGCCTTCAGCTTCGAAAGGTTTGGTCAAAACGGCTATGGTCAATGCTCCCGCGTCCTTAGCTACTCTAGCGACCGTTCCAACGGAACCTGTGCCGGTTCCTCCTCCTAAGCCGCAGGTCAAAAAACAAATATCTGAGTCTTCCAGGATGTTTTCATATTTTTCTTTAGCTTCTTTCGCCGCCTTTTCTCCGACCTCGGGTTTTGCACCTGCTCCCAGACCTTTTGTCAAGTTTTTGCCCATCAGAACTTTACGGTTCGCCCTGACAGTCAAAAGGTCCTGAGCGTCGGTATTACCAGCGATAAGCTCCGCACCGTGTATGCCCTCTTCAGAGATACGATTGATCGTGTTACATCCGGCACCTCCTAATCCGGTGATGTAAATCTTTGTCCTCAGAGACTCAAGTACCTCTTTGAGTTCCTCGTCAGTTTCAGCATCTTGGTATGTTTCATCTTCTAATTCTTCTTCGTCGCTAGAAAGAGCATCATCCACCAATGATTCCATAGTTTCATCGCCTCATATAAACTCTTATCGCATCTGTAATTAACGAACTATTATTAATATTTATGGATTATAGATTGGTCTTGGCACTAAATGAATTTTGAATAAGCAAACCAAACTATATAAATATCGAAACAGAGATTGTATAACCGATATCATGGGAAAGAGTTTGACTGTTATAGGAACTGGACCGGGAGGATATGTGGCGTCTATTTTGGCTTCAAAAAGAGGTATGGATGTCAAAGTGATTGAGGAAGACGTGATCGGAGGGGTCTGTACTAACCATGGATGTATACCTTCAAAAGCTATGCTCTCTACGGCAGGAACAATCGAAAACATAAAAGGCGCGAAAAGGGAAGGTATCAAAGCTGAATTTAACGGAGTCGATTTTGAAAAAGTGATGTCTAAAAAAGAAAGAGCTGTAAAGATGTCTAGAAAAGCTATAAAAAATCTATTCGAGAAACACGATATCGAAGTCATTAAAGGGGAAGCAGAAGTAATAAGTTCAAACGAAGTTAAAGTAGATGATGAGATTATAGAGTCCGACAATATGATCATAGCTACGGGTTCAGAACCTATATCTCTTCCAGATATAAAAATCGATGGAAACTCGGTAATTTCAAGTAAGGGGGCTCTTTCGCTTGAGGAAATTCCCGATTCTCTCTTGATAATTGGAGGAGGTTATATAGGATTGGAGATGGCATATACCTACTCTTCTTTAGGGTCTGAAGTTATAATAGTTGAATTACTCGATAGATTGTTACCTAATATGGATGAAGATTTGAGCGAAACTGCTGAAAAGATGATGAAACGTAAAAGGATAAAATTCCACACTGGGTCGAAAGTGACCGATGTAGAGAGGAAAGATCCGGTAAAAGTCCAGATCGAGGGCGAAACTGAAAAAGAAGTTGAAGTCGAAAAAGTATTATGCGCTGTAGGTAGAAAACCGACTCCTCCGGATTGTGAAGTAAATATAATCGGGAAAAATGGAGAGATCGAAGTCAACGATAAGATGGAAACTAATGTTGACGGAGTCTATGCTATTGGAGATGTTAATGGAAAGGCGATGCTAGCTCACGCTGCCTTTAAACAGGCTGATATAGCCGTAAAGGATATGTTAGACGAAGAAACGAGAGGTTTCTCCGGGTCATACATACCAGCTGGGATATATACCCATCCTGAAATGGCTAGTATAGGCTTAACGGAAGAAGAAGCTGAAAACGAAAAAGGAGAGATTAGGGTTGGTAAGTTCCCCATATCCGCTACGGGAAGAGGTTCTTCAACGGGCAAAAGGATGGGGTTTGCGAAGATAGTGTCCGATTCGGAAAATAATATATTGGGAGCTCATCTCGCCTGTCCCGGCGCTACCGACATAATAATGGAGTGTTCTGCGGCTATGGAAAAAGATATGAAAGCAGATGAGCTGGGCGAGATGATCCATCCGCATCCAACGTATTCAGAAGCGATCAAGGAAGCCGCAGAAAACGTTTCAGGTGAAAGCGTCCATAGTTCATGATATGGGTGGATATAATAGAAAATCCTTTAACCACTTTTGGCTTTTTCTTTTCTAGATAGTTCAGAGATCAAATCATCTATTTTCGAAGAAGCTTTGTCAAAGTTACCTCTTTTCCCCATGTTTTGAAGATCATCCAATCTCTTCTCATATCTTCTTTTTGCCTCTTTAGAAAGATCGGAGTCTTTGAGTTCAGTTTCGGCTTTTTCCAATTTTAAAGAGAATAAGAACACGTCATCTAGTTTGTCGATGCCTCTATCCAGGTTTTCTATCGCCTTCTTTGTCTTGCCTCTTTTTGCTGCTTCCACGCCCTTCTTGATGTGTACCTTTATCTCCTTAAGATCAACATCTGAAAATCTTGATACTCTCAATTTCTTCCTCGCTCTTTCCAACTTGTTTTCAAAAGTTTTTTCTCTTTTCCCGGCAGTTCTTCTGCTTTTGAGACCATTCAAACTTTCGGCGATGTTTAAGGCCTTCAAATATTCGCCGTTTTCACAGTTCTTTCTTATCTTTTTTACCTTTTTATACCATTTTTTTTCTTCCTCGTCATCGAGTTCATTCTCTCCAAGGTGACCGGTCTTTTTCAAAACTCTTTCTAAATCTTCGATCACCTCCACATCTAGAACTTGCTCATGGATTAAGTGTATCGCTCTCTTGTACTTTCCATCTTCTTTAAGGGAAAGAACTTGTTCTACCTTTTTTTCTAAGTTATCAGTATCTATTCTTTCATCAGAAATATCTTCTAGAACCGATTTGACTCTCTGCAGGTCTTCTCTAAATTCTCCAGGATAGTATTCATATTTCGTTATACCCTCGCTTTTCTTAGACTGATCTTTATTTCTTAAACTGTTAATTTCTTTTTTTAGTCTTTTTAGTATATCTCCTCTCTTAGGACCATGGTCATTTTTTGAAAGATGATCGGGACTGGTTTTTTCTTTTAGCTCTTTTGGCATTTGATCTAGTTTCATATCACCGAACTCCCTTTTATATTTAAGGTTATCAATCCTTATAAAGTATTTCTCGCCGTGAAAGATGGAAATTAATTTAATATAGAAGAACGATATGTATGTAAGATAGTATGGGAAATATCTATGATTTGAATCCTGAGGAGATGGAAGAGGAAATTCTTCAGTTTTGGCAATCCAAAAATATCAATGAGGAATTAAGCGAGGCGAGGAAGGGCGGTAGGAATTACTACTTGGTAAGACCTCCATTTCAAATTAAAGATGAGTTCAGCTGGGATGATTTATTTGAAAATATCATCTATGACGTGTGGGCTCGTTTTAAGGGGATGCATGGATTTAATGTAAGGAACGGTATTGGTTTCGATCCGTTGAGTTTAAGGATAGAAAAATTAGCTTTGAAGGAGAAAGGACGAAAATGTTTGAAAACATCCATAGATAGTGAAGATGAAATTTTTGAAAGCATGTCAGAGATGGCTGAAGAGTTCGAGAAAGACACAGAAGAACATCTTCAGCAACTTGGGATATGGACAAAATCCGAATTCGACTACAAAACTATTTACGGTAAATTTATAGATTCCGTTTGGTGGAGTATCAGTGAATTGATGGAAAAAGATTTGTTGACAAAGAAGGAAAAACCAGTCAAATGGTGTCCCGATTGTAAAATACCAGTCACCTCTACAGAAATCTCCACAAGAGAAGAGCAAAAGAATAGTGCAATAATTAAAATCCCTCTTGCAAGCGGAAAAGAGAGATATTTTTTAGTGGAAATTAACGAAATATGGAAAATCCCGAGCAGTTTATCTTTATTGGTAGATAAGGAAAGTAACTATTCTATAGTAAAGTCCACTAGCGAGGACAAAAAGATTGAGCAATTCGTTGTCCAGCGAGAAAAAGTGGAAGAGATCATGGAAAAGTCCGGAAGGAAAAGTTATGAAATATTAAAGACTGTAAAAGGTGAACAGTTAGAAGGTCTCTCTTATAGATACCCGTTAGGAAAAAAGATTCCTGAAAAGCGAGAAGTTGAATGCGATAACAAAAGAAAGGTGATAACTTCAGAAAGTGTAGAGGTTAATGGAAGCGGGATAGAATTTTTTACCCCTGCATATGATGAGAAACACTGGGAATTGGCCGAAGAAAAAGATATGAATATTTACGACCCGATCAAAGAGAATGGATATTTTGATAAAGGTCCAAGAAAAAATAAATATTCTGGTTTATCGGCTCTTCAGAACGAAGACGTCATATTGGACGATCTAAAATCTGAGGAACTGTTGTTTTGGGAAGATCGTGAAAAAAGAAAAATAGAGATCTGCGACGCCTGTAGAAGTAAGATGACTAAACACATTCACAAAGAATGGTTTTTAGAGGGCGAAGAGATCAAAGAACATATGGAAGAGGATCTAAATGATAAAGTCCAGACTTTCCCGTCTGATGAAGAACTAAAATTGAATGATTGGATCATAACTAGAGATAATAATTGGGGCGTTTCTTTTCCCTTCTGGATTTGTGAGTGCGGAGAATCACTTATTCCTTCAGATAGAGAAGCTTTAAGTGAAAAATCAAATTTTGATCTAGAAGATGATAATATGGAGGATAAGATAGAAGTGGCTGTGACCCCAAATGTTCTCAACGATATAGAAGTGAATTGTCCAGAATGTGGAAAAGAGATGGATCGTGAACACAAGGTGATAAGTCCTTTGTTCCTCCAAGCTGTCTCTCCTTGGGCCCAGATGGGATATCCACAGGAAGAGGATGGCTATCACTCATGGTGGCCGGGAAAAGTTTTAATCGGTGAAAAACCCGAAAAAAATAGTTTGATATCCGCTAACTTAGCTTTATCTTTATCTCTTTTCGAAGAAACTAGTGTTGAAAAGATATTATTCAGGGGAACGGTGATTAGCGGGATAGATTACAAAAATGTGAAGGGGCTAGTCGATAATCAGGGTCACGATACTCTCAGATTACATCTTTTATCTGATTCAAATTTATGTGATAACAGGAGAATAGAGGGAGAACAACTCCAAGAGCCCCATCCAATGATAAGAGTGTTATGGAACCTTTACAAATTTTTTGAAGATCAAATTGAAGATACCGAAATCAAACCTAAAGAGTTAGACTCTGAGATTGAGTTAGAAAAACTAGAAATTGAAGATATGTGGTTATTGTCGAAATTAGAAACTACTAAAAAAACATTGGTAGAACACTATGAAAACGGGAGAATCGATAATACCGAAGAGGAATTAGAGGAATTCATCTTGGATGACTTTGCCCAGTGGTATTTTAGCTTAGCTAAAGCCAGAATAAATGAGGACAAGGAAAATATATCGACTATTTTAAAAGTCTTCTACAGGAGCTTAAATATAGTCTCTAAATTGATATTCCCGTCTGCTCCTTATATCGGTGAAAAAATTTACCAAGATATGAACGAAGAAGAAAATAGTATCTTTACATGCAACTGGCCGGAGATGGATGAAAGATACCGAGATATAGGATTGGAAAAAGAGATGGACGAAATCGAAAATATCGTATGTAAAATAATGAAATCAAAACGTAGATCTGATTTGCCCGAAAAATGGCCGCTGGACCAGATTATCGTTAAACTGAGAGATGAAGAAGATAAAGAATTGATCGAAAGGTTCGGTCATGTGATTAAAGATAAAGCTAAAGTAAAAGAGATAAAAACTATAGGTGTAGATGAAGAGTGGGATCAGGGCATACTTAAAGTGAGGCCAAATGAGGATGCGATCGGAGACTCTTACCAACATTGGAAAAGCAAGATAGCCACGATGCTCGAACAAAAATCACCAGAAAAGATAAGAGAAGGAGTCGAAAAAGGAGAATTCACGATGGGACTTGAGGGACAGATAATCGAGATCGAACCAGAAATGGTCGAATTTGAAAAAGATATGCCAGAAGGTTTTGTAGAGCTTTCTATAGAAGACTACGATATATTCGTGAATCTAGAAGTGACCAATGAGATATGGGAAAAAGAGATGGTAAGAGAAATAATACTTCGCTTGAAGAGCATGCGTGAAGACCTAAATCTAGCGGAGAAAGATGAGATGGATGCATATATATCGTCGGACGAACACCTTAATAACATAGTAGAAGAAAATAAGACAACGATAAAAGAAGAGAGTGGAGCTAGAGAAATAATTGTGGAAGATAAAGAAGAGATGGCTGAAAAATCCGAATATATTCTAGAATGGAGTGTAAATGGACAAGATATTGAAATAGGGGTTAAACCCTTATATAAGACCAAAGTTATGGCCTATTTCACAGAACTATCTGGCGTAGACGAAGAGATCGCCGAATCTCTCTACGAAGCGCGCTATACCTCTATTGAAAAGTTAAAAGAAGCAAGCGCCTCCGAATTGTCCGATATAGACGGTGTAAAAAGAAGCTTGGCTAGAAGCATAATAAATTCGATGAAAGAGGTAAAGAGCGAGGAAGATCTTAAAGAAGTAAAAACCGGTACAGCGGGACGAGGTAAGATGTCCTTTGAGTCACAACAACCGGAAGAGAAAACTAGAGAAGAAAGAAAAGAAGAAACAAAACCCTCTTCTAAAGAAGAGGAAAAAAAAGAAATTTCTAAGACAGAAGAAAAAACTGAAATTGAGGAAAAAGATCAAGGTGTAGAAACTATGGATCAGGAAGATATTCAAAAACAATTACCCGATGAAATTTCGATCGGTTCCACCTATCTTATCGAAGAGAAAGGAGCCAAGGGGTCCTACAAATTGTTTAAGGAGATTTTAGAAAGAGTTGAAAATGGTCTTTGCGTCTCAAGAGATTATCCAGACAAGGTAAAAAAGAAGCATGATCTCCAAGATATAGAGATAATATGGCTTTCCAACGTAGATAGAGAAGATGTTATAAGACCTAAAAGCCTAGAAAAACTGAGTTTAGCTCTCGAGAATTTTTTGGCGAGGAAAGGCGGAGTCATATTGCTAAACGGGATAGAATACTTAATAACTAATAACGATTTCAGAACCGTACTTCACTTAATACAATCTATAAAAGATCAGGTAGCTATAAATGAATCAATACTCCTCATACCGGTCAATCCAAAAGTTATCGAGGAAAATCAATTAGATTTACTGGATGGCGAAGTGGATAATTTGCTCGAACCCTGAAGGTAGCATGTTATCAACCCATATCTGAATTTATAGATATGTTCCGAGGTATCATAGATGAATATAGGAATTATCGGACCTGGGGCGATGGGAACCTTTTTGTCTGGTATATTGGGTAAAGAACATCATGTAGATTTACTGGGCAGAAAAAAACTTGACATAGATACCATAAAGGTAACAGGGAAAACTAGTATGAAGACTTCCGTAAACTACACTACAGACCCTTCAGAACTTTCAGAAGATGATCTTCTGATAATTTGTACTAAATCTTTTGATACTGAAGGGACGATGAAAACGTTAGACTCATATCTCTCTGATGATCATAAGTTTCTAACTCTTCAAAACGGGCTTGAAAATGAAGAAATAATCTCAAAATTTGTAGGGAAAAAGCGGACCATCGGAGGGATCACAAGTCACGGTATGACTTTTAAGGAACCTGGGATGGTTAAGCATGCTGGTGAAGGAGAAACCGTAATCGGCTCTTATCCTGAAGGAAAGGATAACAGAGTCAAGACGATTGCTGATGAATTAACGGATTCTGGCATTACCACAGAGGTTAGTGAGAATATCATCGGGCACATATGGAAAAAAGCTGTGATAAACTCGGCTATAAATCCGATAACCGCAATAGAGGATGTAAGGAACGGGAGACTGGTCGAGGATGAATACCTTTATAGATTGATGAAAGATGCAGCGAACGAAAGTCTCAAAGTTGCCGAAGAACATGTAAATCTTCCCGGAAACGACATAGTTGAAGAAACTAAACAGGTGGCCGAGCGGACTTCTAATAATATATCGAGCATGCTCCAGGATATCAGAAACAAAAACAGAACAGAAGTCGAGCAGATAAATGGTGCTATAGTAAAAAAAGGAAAAAAGCAGGGAGTTTCTGCACCCGTGAATAATGTACTTTATAATTTGGTCAAAGGAATTGAAAATCGGTATCTAAGAGACTGATATCTTTTGAATTCGTTTACCTTTTTCATACGATCTCTCCGAGTAAATAAACGTCCTCAGCCTCTTTGATCTTTACTTTTTTCCGCTTCCCTAGCAGGTCCTTATCTTCCCCTTTTAAAACAACCACTTTGTAATTGTCCATCCTCCCTTTCAACGAGTAGCCTTTCCCCTCTTCTAACAATAAAACCTCGGTTTCTTTACCAACATAATCTCTGTTTATCTCTCTGCTCAACTCGAATCTTAGATCGGTCATGATTTTAGACCTTTCTTTTTTAATCCTAGAGTGAACTTTGTTCTCCATATCCACAGCCTTAGTACCTTCCCTAGGACTGAATCTAGTCACGTTGATTATATCTGGTTTTATTTCTTTTACAGTTCTTTTAGTTTTTTCAAAATCTTCCTCGCTCTCTCCAGGGAAACCCACTATCACGTCGGTAGATAGAGTCAGATCGGGAAATTCATCTCTGAATTTTCGGGCGGTTTTTTTCCATTCTAGAGAATTGTAATTTCTGTTCATCCTTTCCAGGATCTTGTCCGAGCCTGATTGGAGCGGGAGATGTAGGAATTTATAGATCCTTTCATCCTCCATCAAATCCATTAAGCCGTCTTTTATCGGCTCAAGCGTATCGACGTTCATCATCCCGATCCTGATCCTGTAATCACCCTCTACTTTCAAGAGCTCTTTTAGAAGTCGAAGGAAATCCGTTGATTTGTCTTTTCCATAGGATGCAGTATCCTGACAGGTCAATCTGATTTCCTTTGTAGATGTTGAGACCAGCTCTTCGAATCGTGCCCGTATTTCATCTATTGCTCTACTTTTGAGATCTCCTCTAGCAAGCTTGGTGATACAGTAAGAGCACTGTCCTACACACCCTGAAGCTATCGAGATATTTCCTATGAGCGAATCTTTTCTAGAAGAGACTTGTTTTCTCGTAAACTCAACATCATCGGGTCCCAGAAAAGCAAGATTTTGACATCTTCGCCCCATCTCTTTTTTTCTGGTGGTGGATAGACAGCCAGAAACAATTACTTCAGAACACTTCTCTTCAAGTTCTTCTATCCTCCGTTTCATCCTTTCCTCGGTTTTTTTGATGACAACGCAGGTACCTATAACCACTTTATCGGCTTCTTCAATCGAATTTACTTTTTCGTGACCTTCCTCCTCCAAAGACCGAGCTACCATATTGGTCTCAGATTGGTTCATCGTGCATCCGTAAGATTCTACATAAAACTTCATCTAACCTCTATTCAATGATAGGGGTATTTTATATTTTGCTTATCTTTCGTAAAACTGGGAAAAATAGTGATTCTAGAGAGCAAAATCTGAAGAGCGTAGACAGAGATCTGACCTAATTCTTATAAGTTTTCATTCTTCTTTCATCATCTCTTCCATCTTTTTTTCCATGAATTCTCTTAGCTTCTCATTCATTTCGTCCTTTAATTCGGGTGGTATAAGTTCGAATCCAAGGTCCGCCCCTGATTTGGCCAGCATGGCGTATGCATAAGTTTCCTTCATCTTGGCTTCCATTAAGAGCTTAACGTGCTGTTTGAATTGTGCTTTTAATTCCTCATTTTCTTCTAATTTCGACCGGATATGCTCCTTGATCTCATCTTTGATCAGTTCTTCGACCGCCTCTACCATAAGACCCTCGGTGTTGGTAAGATCCTCCCCACCTTTTAGGAGGGACTCCATAGTCCTATCTAGATCAGACAAGTTATCACATCTGAAGTTAAAGTGTTAATGATATTAGTGTTTATCGGAATCACTAGTAAAAAATCTTATATCATCATTTTTACATTGTTACATGGAGAAATATGAAAGTCACTATCGCCCAGAAAAAACACGCTCTCGGAAAGAAGCAGGAAAATCTTAGAACGATCGAGAGAACTGCTGATGATGAAGATACCGACCTCTTGATTTTTCCAGAAATGTTTTTGACGGGATACACTTTAAGGGATCGCTCTTGGTACGAGGCGGAAAACATTCCTGGTCCTTCTTCAAATAGGATCTCTAAGATCGCTGAAGAAAATCAGATGAACATAATATGCGGTATGCCGGAAAAAGTTAAGGGCGAGGCGAGATTGAGAAACGTAGCTCTTTTAGCCACCTCTGATGGAGAACTTCACAAGTATCGAAAAGTTTATCTTCCTAATTTTGGACCTTTCGAAGACAAGCGGTATTTCAAAGCCGGCAATGAAGTACCGGTTTTTGATACTCCTGAAGGAAAAATAGGAATGCTCATATGCTACGATATTTTCTTCCCTGAGCTAGCAAAAGCGATGGTGCAGAAAGGAGCCGAAATGATCGCCGTTATTTCCGCCTCACCTTCAGTAACCAGAAAATACTTTGAACGTGTATTACCGGCAAGAGCTATAGAGACGACGAGTTATTTATTCTATTCAAATCTCGTAGCAAGAGAGGAAAGCATGTACTTTTGGGGTGGAGCTACGGCAGTTTCTCCGAAAGGTGAGATAATCGGTAAGGGGGATTATTTCAAGGAAGACAAAGTTGAGGCACAGTTAGAACTTGAGAACATGTCTAATTTCCGCAGTAATAGACCAGTTTTGGACGATACGAGAGAGGCACCTTTATCTGAGCTGAAAAGATCTAGAGAATTTGACCTTTATTCGGACCATCAGTAAAGTAAGATTAAAGCTATAATGATGCCCTGTCCAATGAGGACATATCTTACCGCGTCGGTTAGATTGACTTCAGTTATAATATAGCTGAAATCTATTTTTCTTATCTTTTTTAGTACCGGATAAATACCAATACCTATAGGGATAGTCAAAAGGAGCAAAATACTAGCGGGATTGATCAAGGTACTGTATTCCAAATAAACATTAAGAGCTATGTTTTCTGTGCCCGTTAAAACTGCTCCAGCAGGTAAAATAACGTTCTTCATCCATATCGTAGATGTCGCGCCTATAAACACGGTCAGACCGGCTAAGACCACGAGCGGTTTCATTATACTTACCGGTGCCTGAACGGATTCGCCTTCCCCGCTGCTGTGATATATTATCCTGAATATCGAAGCTACAGTGATAATTTGGATCAAAAGGAGAGGTATCAGGACAAATGGTTTTGAAAACGATGACTGTATCATGAATGCTTTACTGTAGAAACCGTTAAGGGGAGGGAGACCAACTAAAGATAAGAGGCCTATAAGGAAAGTAGAAGCTAAGATCGGATGTCCCTTCTTTATCTGTAGCTCTCTGATGTCGCCCGTACCGTAGATAAAGATGAATGCTCCAGCCGAAAGAAATAGTAATGTCTTAAATATCGCGTGATTTATCATGTGGAACAGGGCTGAAGCAACGGAGAAAGGTGTCCATATCCCTATGCAGGAGGTAATAAATCCGATCTGAGCCACGGTATGCCAAGTCAATATGCGCTTTATCTCCCAATAGGTAAGAGTCATCAGTGAGCCTATTATACCGGTTATAAGACCGAAAGCTATCACTAAATTCAAGATTATCTGTATATCGAATCCAATTTTGAAAAGTCTCAATAGTATATAGATGCCAACTTTCACGGTTACTCCGGCTAGAACCGCGGTCATAGGGGTCGGAGCAGAAACGTGAGCGTCAGGAAGCCAGCTGTGGAACGGTATCAATCCGCTCTTCACTCCTACAGCTACCATGAAGAATGAAAAGATGATTATCTTAGTCTTTGTCTCTACACCCGGTAGAGTTTCGCCTATAGCCTTCAAGTCTAGATAGCCAGTATTGAAATAGAGGAGTGCTATTCCAGCCAGAAACAGAACCGAAGCGACACTTCCTATGACCAGGTAATAATAGCTAGCCCTCAGGGATTCTTTCGTCCTCGTGTAGGTGAGAAGTACGTAAGTCGTAAGGATGGAGAGTTCAAAAAATACGTACCTGTTTATCAGATCTCCCGTTAAAAATACACCATAGAGACCGGTAGTCATGAATAGGAATAAGAAGTAATATCGTTCTCCTCGTGGGAGCATGTTTTTAGATTCAAGTGAGTAAACAAAAGAAGACAACGTGACTATCCCTACCATGGTAGCCATGGTCGTGGAAAGACTATCTAAGACAAGGGTTATCGCAAAAGGCCTCTCCCAGCCCCCGAGTTCATAGACTACGGGTTCATCTAAAATCGCCGGAGAATAGGAAAATAGAAGAACGACCGGAATAGCTAGAGCAATAAGCGTTATTACGTCCTTCCCATATTTAGGAAAATCTATATTCGAAAAAAGTTCAAGGAGTAGGGCACCGGTCACCGGAGATATTATGATCAGTATCGGTGCGTGTTCAATCATCGATTTCCCTCCTCATTTTTGATACGTCTAAAGTCTCGTATTCCTTGTAGAGGTATAAAATCAAGGCTAAACCTAATGCGGTAGTGGCTAGACTAACAACTATAGACGTGAGCATGAAAGTATGTGGGAGAGGATCAACCATCTCTTCTCCCGCTCCCACGATCGGGGCCGTGCCCCCAGGTATATACGCTATAGATATGAATAGGAGTATGACGCCTGCATTGGTAACGGTCAAAGACATCAGAATCTTGACAGCGTTTCTGTTATTTGTCAAACCATAAAGACCTATGAATATTGTCAAAATCCCTATGTGGATACCGTTCAACACTCTACCACGCCCTGTTCGAAGAAGAAAATCGCTAGAACCACGATGCCGGCGAATACTTTCATAGCTATGATGACGTCTAAAAATATCAAGGTGACCATGCTGTTAGGAGTAAGATTTGTTAGAAAACTACTTCCAAAAAATATACCTAGACTGCCGAAGAGAAGAAAAACGAAAACTCCAAAAGAATTGAACCATTCTATGTGTTGAGATAATCTCTCGATCTTCTCCCTGCCGTGAGTGACCATGACCAAAATCACGGCGGAAGCCAGTACAGCTCCTCCTTGAAAGCCCCCGCCAGGCGAAACGGGTCCGAATAATGTGAGATAGATCCCGTAGATGAGTATGAAAGGCGCTAGTGCTCTTCCGAACGTCTTAACAATTATCGACTTTATTTCCCACCACCTCCTTTTTCGCCCTGCTCTTTAAAGATCTCTTTTCCAAGTATGATTATACCTTCTATCGAGATAAACAATACCATCACTTCACCAAAAGTGTCGTAAGCTCGGTAATCCAGTAATATCGCTTCAACTAGGTTTATCGCACCTGTTTCTTCGTGATTCTCTAGATAGTAATCGAACATCGGAGATTCCTTTTTATCCTCATAGTTAAGGCTCAACCCTTGAAATAGGACTAGGATTATGAACAGTACGATAAAGGCCGTAAATACCCTCTTAGTTATGTTCTCTTTCATATCCAAGATTCTCCAATTTTTTTATTATTGCGAAGAAAAGCACTGTGCTTGCTCCGGTACTCACGATGGAGTAAGTAAGAGCGACGTCTGGAGCTCTATACAAATAAATAAGAAATATCAAAAATACGGAACTGAAAGCAAGGAAAATCAGTGCCCTGACAAGATTGCTCTCTAAGACGACTAGAATGCAGGAAACCAGGAAGAGTATAAGGAATAATTCAATAACCATCACTATCACCTTTCTTTTCTAAAGTACCTTCCTTTTCGATATCGTGGAATGGTATTCTGTCGCTGACCTCTGATTTGTGATGGGCGGCTCTAGCTATGGCGTGAGACAATATGGGTCCAGTAAAAAGTATGAAGACCATGATAAGTAGTATTTTAGCTGAAACCTCAGATAGGCCCTTATGTATTATTATTCCTGTTAGGATGGCGATTGTTCCTCCAGTCCCCGCTTTTCCACTCGCGTGTATACGCATGTAGATATCTGAAAATCTAAGTAGGCCTAAAGCAGCCGTGAACATCATCACGCACCCTAATGATATCAGGAGAAGGGAAATAATATCTATTATCATGATCAGTCGAATTCACCTCCTTCTAGATACTTTATAATCGCTATACTACCGACAAAATCTAGCATTATAAAGGACATAGCTATATCGAGATACATACTGATATCGAATTCTATACTTGCCAAGACTAAGATCATGGTTGCCATGATCCCAACGACGTTGAGTGAAACCAATCTGTCATACACAGAAGGTCCGATGAACAATCTATATGACGCGATAACGCTGATGATCACTAGGATAGATGCTGTAGCAACAAACAGGTTCAGGTGAACACCCCCTTTATTTTTCCATCCCATTTTTTTATGGTATTCATTATGTTTTCAGTCAGATTTTCGGCCTTCAGGTAAGAATAATGAACTAAAAGATAATAATCATCGTCCTCTTCTTCCACGTCGATCACGAGTGTTCCTGGGGTTAGGGTTATGAGAAGAGAAATCAGTGTGACTTCGCTTTCAGAAGTCAGACTGACTTTAGCTCTTATTATCCTGGGGTCTACTTCTAAAGATAACGTTTGGTATACGAGTATTGCATTCGCGATGATGAGTTTAAAGGTAACATCTACAAATAAGGCTAGTATATTCTTCAATGAGTTCATATACTCGGAAAGGCGACTTTTTTTTCTCTTCTCTCCATGTATGACAAATTTATGGACCGTAAGGGTCACTACACTAGCGGCTATGAGACCTGTACCAAGAGTATAAGGGGTGATATCACCACCCTTCATTATGATTATCAACTCCCCTGTGAGAAGAAGCCAGAAAAGAATCAACAGTATGTCCAAGAGGGCGTAGTGTCTGTTAAATGCCTCCTTTTCTGAAAACCCGTCTACCATCATCTAGCCTCTGTCAGACATTTCACTATGAAGTTTTATCAACAACCGAGGCTATAAATCTGTCGATTACTTATAGCTCAGTTTGGATGGATAAAAAGATTTAAATTTCTTAATTCAATACACCTCATGATTAGCATGCTAGAAGAGTCATCGGAATTGATCGGACTACAGGTATATACGAAGGAAGGAATGTTCCTGGGGACTGTAGATAATGTCGTCATGGATATAGAAGAAGGTAAAGTGAATGGAATATTTGTTGGAGAAACCAATCCTCTGTTAGTAGAAGATTCTAAAAGCACCTTAGTTCCGTTTAGATGGGTGACGGCTATAGGAGATATAATACTTCTGAGTCATTTCCCTGAAAGGATTTCTATATCCGGCGAAACTGATCAAGTAGAATAATAATATCCAAAAGGAGGGACTTCCTTGCCTTTGAATGTAGACGAGTCCTGTTATGTAGCTGAAGATTCAACTATCATAGGAGATGTGGAACTGGAAGAGGGTGTGAGTGTATGGCCCCAAGCGGTTCTGAGAGGAGATCAGAACACGATCTTGATCAAGAAGGGGACCAACATTCAGGACTTGGTGATGGTTCATGTTGACCATGAAAATGATGTCGTGATAGGCGAAGACGTGACTATCGGTCACGGAGCTGTCATACACGGGTGCGAGATAGGTGATGAAACGATAATCGGGATGAACGCTTCCGTTTTAAGTGGCGCAAAAGTTGGAAAAGGTTGTATCATCGGAGCGAATGCTCTAGTTCCTCCTGGAACCGAGATTCCAGACTATAGTATGGCCGTTGGCGTTCCGGTGGACGTGGTGAAAGAAGGAGACGAAGAATTGATAGAGAAGACTAGGCAGAACGCCGAGCATTATCATGACCTTAGAGATGAGCACAAAGAAGGTAAATACGAAAGATATAGTGAATAGCGTCTTTTTTTTCCTATATAGAAAAACATTAGATTGAGAAGTTAAAATCCGGTTCATATCAATTGAGGGAGCATCACGAGTATTATCTCATTTAGTGGGGTCAAATACCACAGCACCCCTAGGATGATAAATATCAGTATCAAAACAATCATCAACTTGATCAATTTCCAGATAAACCATACAATGAGAAGGAACGCTATGATTCCAATCACGCCTGTGACGGGTAACCAATTCATATCTCTTCTCTAACTAATGATACATTGTTGTTATATATCTTTGTCGGAAGTCGTTTGAGCTACTCGGGATGGATAAAATTAAATTGGTGATGTTTTCTGTGATAGGTGATGTTTAAAGAAGCAACAAGATTTGCTGTCGATACGGGTAAAGGGAAAAGTAATATTTCTGAATTGAATGCTATAGACAAGGCGATGATAGACGCTCAAATAGGAAATATTAATGTGATTGAAGTATCCTCTATCCTTCCTAAAGGTATCGAGAGAGTTGATGATATATCCGAAAGGATGGGTTCTTTTCTTCCAGCCGTTATGAGTAAGTGCACCGGATCCAGTAAAGAGCTGGCTGCCGGATTGTCATGGGGTTTGGAAAATGATGGATCCGGATACGTCATAGAACATTCGAAGAAAGATGATTATATAGATATGGATCTTTTTCAGGATGAATTGAAAGAGAGGCTCCATGGTATGTCCAAGGTCAGAGATAAAGAACTTGAGAAAATCGAATCAATTTCAAAAAAGATCGACGTACCGAAAGATGAATATGGGGCCGTTGTTGCTGCACTGGTGTATTTGCCATGAATGGAGATAAAGAAAAGTACGGGGTCATCGTTTGTTCCAGCTGTAGAACTGCTAAGATCGTGGATCTGAATGATGAAACAAGCGAATGTCATAAATGCGGAGAAAGGTTGACTTTGAAGAAAATGAAGATACATTATAGGACAGATTCTAGAAAAGAAGCCAGCTGGGTAATCGGAAGATTGAACGCTAAAATGAGAGGAGGAGAATTACCGGAGCAAGAGGAAAATGAAGAAGAAAATGATCCTTACTTGAAAGCTTCCGAAAAGGCTGAAGTTGCCAGCGATGAAAAGGAAAGACTACAGATCATAAGCAGTATTTTGAGCGAAGAATTGGAGAGTTTTGAGATTTCTGATGTGGAAGAGGTTTACGAACTTTTGGGGAGAGAGGATGTAGAAGATGTTGAAAAAAAATTGAAAAGGTTAGATGAGGTATATGAACCAAAGGAAGGGGTTTTTAGTAGGGTGTGAGATCAGCTACTCTCTCTATACCTATTTTTAGACTGCAACGGGTACGGCTGTAAGGAAACCGAACCAAGCTACTATTATCAACAGTATAGCTAGAGATATCATAACCATCCTGTATTTAGTATCGAGGTCCTCTCTAGAAATACCGCCCATCGCCAGGAAAGCACCTATGAAAAAGATGCCAATATCTTTTATCATTTGTCCAATGTATCTCAATGAGTTCTGAAATGCTTGTTTGTCCTGTTTTTCCTTTTCCGTTAAAATCTTATCTTCGTTATAATCTGATTCTCCATCGTTATCTTTGTCATGTCTTTTGCCCAGGTCTTTGCCATCGTAATTGGTTACAAATGAGGAAGCATGGACAATCAACATTCCTACGAGTAGAATAACGAAACCCACTGCAATCATCTTCATGAGACCATCGTTGCTCATGATCCCTTTTGAGGAATCCTTTCGAGAAGTATGTTGTGGTCTTTGAGATTCTGGAGGTCTCTGCTGAGGCTGCGGTTGTTGAGGTGGTTGTTGTGGTTCAGGTTGTTGTTGTGGTTGGGGTTGCTGCTCTGGTTGTTGCCATCCTTCTTGGCCGGTATCTTCTTGAGGAGAATCTTCACCAAACTGTCTTTTTTCATTCATATTTTCACCGCTAAGTGAGATGAATCAAAATATTTAAAATTTTTCTTCTATATATGAAAATTTTTATTATGTCAGCTTCTCCCACCTAAAGGAGGAGCTTGCCAGTGAACTCCGTTTCTGACCTTTTTTCAGGGTAGGAGAGTACTCT